>NZ_JAGQCQ010000006.1:0-33207 GCF_024346275.1 Cyanobium sp. BA20m-p-22 | reverse complement strand
GTTTGAGTGCCTACTGGCAGCCTGAGGAGTCTGGCTGGCTCCCCTCGATCAGTGCTGGTATTGGTGCTTCTACCTTTAACGGATCTGGCGACGGTGTAACCGACGACAGCTACACCTGGATGGTCGGCTTTCAGTGGAGCGATCTGTTCATGAAGGGCAATGCCTTTGGTATTGGCCTGGGTGAATCCAATTCCGACATCAGCAACTTCGGCCTTGAAGTTTGGTACAAGTTCCAGGTCACCGACAACATCAGTGTGACCCCCGCCTTCTTCTGGATCCAGAATGGTGGTTACGACTTCCAGGCCAACTCAGGAGCTGGTGCAACCGCCGACATGTACGGCGCTGTCCTCAAGACCACCTTCAAGTTCTGATCCCCAGAACACCTGGGGCCGGATCCCTCACACATCTCCGGTCCTTTTCCTCCACTTCTCAACACACCCCTCAACCAACCCCGGCTCACGCCGGGGTTTTTTTATGGTGGTTGCTCCTGGGGAGCCCGCTCTGGCCGCCACTGATCCCTATCGCGTCCTTGGGGTTTCGCCCGCCGCCAGTGCGGCTGAAATCAAGGCGGCCTATCGCGCCCTGGTCAAGCAGCACCACCCCGATGCCGGCGGCGATCACCGCACAATCCTGGAGCTCAATGCGGCCTGGGAGGTGCTGCGCAACAGTGAGCGCCGCAGCCGCATAGAACACACCAGCGGAACCACCACGACCCATCAAAGGGTTAAGGAGCCAGGCAAGTCTGCCGCTGCCCCTACGGCAACTGCCACTGAGCAGGACCTGCTTGCTTGGCTCCAGCTCGTGGTTGCTCCGAGTGATCGACTCCTCGCTCAGGTGATCAACGCCTTCCCGGCCCAACTCAAGGCGCTGGCGGCCGACCCCTACGACGACGCCTTGATGGAGGCGTTTTGCCGATTCCTGGAGGCCAGTCAGGCCCGCCTCGCCAAGGTGGAAGCTCTATACCGCTCGCGCTCCTGTCCGGTGGGGGTTGAGAGCTTCAGCCTCGCCCTCTACCACTGCCTTAGCCTGGTTAAGGATGCTATCGCTGATCTCGAGCGTTATACGCTCGGCTACGTGGATTCCTACCTGCGCGATGCTCGTGAGCTATTGCGCCAGGCCAAGGCTCGCCGCAGCCAGTTGCTGGTCGATTCTCGTCAGCTGCGGCGTTGAGGGTGACACCCCATCAGATTGGCTTGAGCACCCGAATGTGTTTTGTCAAGTGCTTCTGCCGGATGATCAATCTGGCCTGCGCAGCCTCGACGTCCTGGTTCATATCAAGCCGATGTTGCCCTTCGATGACTTTCGATCAAAACAACGATTCACGGGCCGCGGCCAAGGTTCCAAGATCGAGAAGGTGCTGGTGAGCTTCGATTGTGATTTACCGCGGCCGCCGGGGCTAGAGTTTGTTGATAGTCTTCTGCCTTTGTCGCATGACGCCCTTGCTGAAGCAACTCGAAGAGCAAGCCCGAACGCTCTGCCCAGAGGACAGAGCAAGACTTGCGGAAATGATGCTCGAGTCTTTGCAGCCTTCAACAATTGAGATTAACTCAGCTTGGGAGGAAGAGATTGAGCGCCGTCTGGACGCTTTTGATCAAGGCTTGATGCCAGCCCATAGTGCAGATGCTGTCTTCGCCGAGGCGAGCGTGATGCTTCGGTGAGAATCGCTCGCTTTGCGGAGGCGGCCAAGCTTGAGTTGATTCAAGAAGTCGAATTTTATGAAAATAAAGAAGCTGGATTGGGTGCTCGATTCCTGGCTTCAATTCGAGAGGTTGTATCCCGTGCGATTCTGTATCCCTTGACTGGTTCGCTATACAGGAAAAATACCCGCCGGTTGCTCGTGAAAGATTTTCCGTTTGCCGTTATCTATCGCTCTCATACGGATGGGATTGTGATCTTTGCGGTTGCGCACCTCTCTAAGCGCCCGGGGTACTGGCGATCACGAATAGACAACGGCTAATCGAGCTGTTCAGAGCTATTTAATAGAGCTGCTCCCTGATTCCCCTGATCATTGGATGCATTTAGCCAAGTAAATCTGGTTTGTCAGGCGTGGATATCAACCCGGAAAAGCCTCCAGCTGATCAAGCCTGAGCCACACATCGGGCACCGGTCGGCGCCAGCGCAGCTGGGCGTAGGCGCCCTTGATGGCCAGGATTTCGCCCGGGCCTTCCAATAGGTAGCCAGGTAGGGGGGCCTCGCTGGCTGCGGCCTCCAGGCTGCCCGCATAGGCCGCCCCGTTGACGCGCACCAGGTTGCCCTTCTTTAGCGGGGTCTGATCGGCCACGGCAGGGCATCCAGCTGGGGCCAGGTTAAGGCCTAGCCTCGGCCCATCTGGGCTGAATCGATGCGTCTGCTGTTGCTTGGCTGCTCAGGCTTTGTCGGCCGTGAGTTGGTGCCCCTGCTGCTGGAGCTGGGCCATGAGCTCACCCTGGTGAGCCGCCAGCTCCAGCCCTTTCCTGCCCTGGTGGGTGAGCGGCTCAACTGCATCCAGGGCGATCCGGCTGACCCCGCCAGCTGGGCAGGCAGCGGCCTCGAGCTGGCCGTCGCCCAGGCCGATGGGGTTGTAAACCTCGCCGGCGAGCCGATTGCCGAGCGCCGCTGGACCCCGGCCCACCGCGAGCTGTTGCTCCGCAGCCGGGTGCGCAGCACCGAGTTGTTGGTGGCGGCGATGGCGCGCCAGCAGCGCCCCCCGGCGGTGCTCGTCAACGGCTCAGCCGTGGGCTTTTACGGCGCCAGCCTCCAGGCCCAGTTCAGCGAATCCAGCCCTGCCGGCAGCGACTTTCTGGCCGAGATCTGCCAGCAGTGGGAAGCCGCCGCTGACCAGGTGCCCACCGGCTGCCGCCTGGTGAAGCTGCGCATCGGCATCGTGCTCGCCGCCGATGGCGGCGCCCTCGGCAAGATGCTGCCCGTTTTTCGCATGGGTTTCGGTGGCCCCGTTGGTACGGGTCGCCAGTGGATGAGCTGGATTCACCGCCACGACCTCTGCCGCCTGATCGCCACCGCCCTCGAGGATGGCTCCTACAGCGGCGTCTACAACGCGGTCAGCCCCCAGCCCACCACCATGGGCGCCTTTGCCGATGCCCTGGGCCAGGCCCTGGGCCGGCCCAGCCTGCTGCCGGTGCCCGCGCCGGTGCTGCAGCTGCTGCTCGGCGATGGGGCCCAGGTGGTGCTCGAGGGCCAGCAGGTGCGGCCGGAGCGGCTGCTGGCCCAGGGATTCAGCTTCTCCTACCCCGAACTCAACGCTGCCCTCGCCGCTGCCACCAGCCCAGCACTCCGCTGAGCAGGGCCGCGCCCATCAGCAGCCCGATCGCCGGAGTGAACAGCGGCTCCCACAGCTTTTGGAACAGGGTCAAAGGCCCCTCCACGTGCTGGCTGTGCAGGGCCACAGCAGCGGCAAACCACAGCGCGCCGGCGATCACCACAAACACATCCACGACCAGCAGGGTGTCCATGGCGCCCTTGAGCTGCTGCAACCGCGTGGGGGGGGTGGTCATCGCGCCGAAGCCGCAAGCAGGTTCATGATCGCTCCGGCCATGGCCTGGCTGCCCCCAGGCCTGCCGATGCGCTCCTGGCCAATTGTCGCCAGC
Source organism: Cyanobium sp. BA20m-p-22 (assembly GCF_024346275.1). NCBI lineage: Bacteria > Bacillati > Cyanobacteriota > Cyanophyceae > Synechococcales > Prochlorococcaceae > Cyanobium > Cyanobium sp. BA20m-p-22. The sequence goes on along the minus strand of NZ_JAGQCQ010000006.1, from coordinate 29,623 downwards.
TGCCGGCGCAGGGCCGGCCCCCGAATCGGATCCAGCTGCTGCTCCAGCAGTTGGTGCGCCAGCTCGGCGGCGCTGCTGGGCTCTGGGGCGCAGAACACCCCAGCACCCAGCAGGCGGCGCTGGGCTTCGGCGAACCCCGGCGTGAATTGGGGCCCCTGGCCAGGTAGCTGCAGCACCGGTATGGCCAGCCCCACCGCCTGCTCCGCGGCGGTGCCGGCGCTGCAGAGCACCAGTTGGGCGCTGGGCAGCAGTTGCCCAAACCCGCCCCAGCTCAGCTCCAGCTCCAGGGGGCCCCGCACCAGCCGGTCCTCTCCCTCCAGCTGCCAGCCCAGGGGAGCGGCCAGCTGGGCAATGCAGGCCCGCTCCAGGCCGGGCACCAGGGCGGCCCGCAGCCGCAGGCGCCGTCCCCCCGGCCATTCCACTGGCAATTTCCCAGGCAGCTCTGCCAGGAGCTCCAGCATCAGCCCCAGATTGCGGGCCGCCTCCGGCAGGCGGCTGCCTGGCACTAGGAGCAGTTCCGGATCTCCTGCCCCCGCTGGTGGGGCTTCGTTGCTGCTCACCGCATCGAGAAAGGGGTTGCCAAGGAAGCTGGCGGGCCGCCCCAGTTGCCCGCTGAGGTCGGCGGCGCTGAGCTCATCGCGGCTCCAGATCGCCCTGATGCCTGGCCGGCCCAGTAGCCAGCCGCAGGGCCAGGGCAGCCTCAGCCGGCCCTCGTAGTGGCTGGAGTAGGCCACCAGATACACGGCGGTGGGCAGGCCTGAAAACCAGCCCCCCAGCACGGCCAGCAGATCGCCGACGGCCAGCACCAGCCCGTAGTGGCGCCGCCGCCGCCTCAAAAGCAGCAGGCGGCTCAGCACGTAGAGCATCTGGCCCTCGAGCAGTTCGGCGATCCGCCCCGCCAGGCTGGTGTAGCCCAGGCCGCCGGTGCTGCAGTTGCGGGTGCGGCCCAGCACCGGAATGCCCAGCTGGCGGTAGCTGGCGCCATGGCCCACCAGCGGCAGGGCCTCCACGGCAATGCCCCGCTGGATCAGGTGGGAAGCCACCAGGGCGCCACTGAGGTCTTCCCCATGGCCGTTGCTGAGCAGCAGAACCGGTTTCAAGCCGCGAGCCAGGCCTTCACCTTTTCCATCGCCTTCCAGCCCGGTTGGCGCACCAGGCCATCGGCGATCGAGGCGTTGAGCTCCGCCGCCATCTCCGGGGCCATCGCCAACACCCGCTGCACGATCTCAATGTGTTCGCGCACTCCCTTGGCGCCGGTTTCCAGCATGGCCAGGCTCAGGTTGATGCGCGCCTGGGGGTCCTGGGGGTTGAGGCGCACGGCGGTCTTGGCGGAGCGCAGGGCGCTCTGGTGCTGGCCATCCAGCAGCTGCAGCCAGGCCAGGCAGGTCCATCCCGCCGCCTGGTTGGGGGATTGCTCCGTGATGGCAACGAAGCTGCCGATCAAGTCGGCCGGCGCCGCCCCCTGCTGGTAGCGCTCCATGGCCTGCTCGAACAGGGAGGATGCTTCTGGGGAGGTCATGGGGAGGCGGCAGGCCTGGTCGTGACCTCAGATTGCCATCTGGTCGGACAACTGGCAGACCAACTCGTCGAGGTCTGCCAGGGCGATGCCCATTGCGGCGTGCACCCGGCTGGGATCAATTGCTTCGTAGTCGTGCACCAGCCGATTGCGCAGCCCTGCTGCTGGCACCAGGCGCTGGGCCAGGGTTGGACTGATCAGGCCTGCCTGGCCGGCTTGGATGAAAGTATCGGCGTAGGTCTGGGGTTGGCGGCCCGAACCCTGCACCAGGAGATGCTCCAGGAGATCGCTGGCGGCTTCCACGCTCAGGTGCAAAAGCCTTTCCACCAGCAGCTGCTGGCGGCGGTCGCTGAGGAAATCTGCCAAGCCAGTTGTGCTCTCGGCTCTCAAAAGCATCACCAGCTCCTGAAGATGCTGGAGTTTGCGCCGGATTACCGCTTGCTCCAGGGGGCTCATTCCAGTACGGCCCCGGCACGCTCGAGCTCGAGTTTGGCCTGGCGTCTGGTCCAGTCAGCCCATTGGCGCCTTGCCCGAGACTTGAAGGCCGCAAACATGCCGGGTTGCCGTTCAAATAGCAACTGACCATCCTCTGCAACAACGCGCTGCATCAAGTAGGAGGATCTCGAGAGGTCCACCACGTCGAGGGCATCGCTGGAGCAGCCGAGAGCCCCGGCCAGTTCCAGGTCCAGGCCAAAGAGGCGCAGGGGGTCTTGGGGATTGGGCTGGAGCAACACCGCCAAATCCCAGTCGCTCGATTCGCTTGCGGAGCCTTTGGCCCTTGAGCCGAACAGCACCACCAGATCTAGATCGCTCGGTAGGGCGCTCTGGTTCACACCGCAAACGAGCTGCCGCAGCCGCAGGTCTGGCTGGCGTTGGGGTTGGTGAAGTTGAAGCCGCCGCCGATCAGGGCCGAGGAAAAATCCAGCTGCATCCCATAGATGTAGAGGAGGCTCTTGGGATCGCACACCACCTGGAAGCTGGGGGCACCGCTGGGTTCGTAGGTGTAGTGCTCGTCATCCCCCTGGATCGCACTGGCATCGACGAAATCCATCGTGTAGCTCATGCCGCTGCAGCCCCCGGAGCGCACCCCCACCCGCAGGACCTTGGCCGAGCCCTGCTGGTCCATCAGCGCCGCCAGCTGCTTCATGGCCGGTTCGGTGATCTGGATCCCCTTGCCGTCCTTGGCGGTGAAGGTTGCGGTGCTCATCGGGGCTCAATACCTGCTGAACCCACTGTATGGAGCCCGCCCAGCCGCTGCCTGGTGGGTTGTCTCCATAGAGTCGTTCCAACTTTGCGGGTGCAACGGGGTGCGGGTCGCCATTGTGGGAGCTGGATTGGCCGGGTTGGCTGCGGCTGTTGACCTGGTGGACGCTGGCCACCAGGTGGATCTCTATGAGGCCCGGCCCTTCCTCGGCGGCAAGGTGGGCAGCTGGGTGGATGGGGAAGGCAACCACATCGAGATGGGGTTGCATGTGTTCTTTTTCAATTACACCAACCTCTTTGCCCTGCTGCGCAAGGTGGGGGCGATCGACAACCTGCTGCCCAAGGACCACACCCACCTGTTTGTGAACACGGGCGGTGACCTGCGCGAGCTCGACTTCCGCTTTGCCCTCGGCGCCCCCTTCAACGGCCTCAAGGCCTTCTTCACCACCCCTCAGCTGGGCTGGATCGACAAGCTGCGCAATGCCCTGGCCCTCGGCACCAGCCCGATCGTGCGGGGCCTGGTGGATTACGAGGGGGCCATGAAGGTGATCCGCGACCTCGATCGGATCAGCTTCCAGCAGTGGTTCCTCGGCCATGGCGGCAGCCAGCAGAGCATCAAGCGGATGTGGAATCCGATCGCCTACGCCCTCGGCTTCATCGACTGCGAGGCCATTTCGGCCCGCTGCATGCTCACCATCTTCATGATGTTCGCCTCCAAAACCGAGGCCTCCAAGCTCAACCTGCTCAAGGGTTCGCCCCACCGCTGGCTCACCGGCCCGATCTTCGACTACATCGAGCAGCGCGGCGGCCGGCTGCACCTGCGCCACCGGGTCAGCCAGGTGCACTTCGAAGATTCAGCGGCCGGCGCCACCCAGGTCACCGGCCTCAGCCTCGGCAGCCCCGAGGGCGAGATCAGCGTGGAGGCCGATGCCTATCTCGCCGCCTGTGACGTGCCCGGCATCCAGCGCCTGATCCCGCCGGCCTGGCGCCAGTGGCCCCTGTTTGACAACCTCTACAAGTTGGAGGCGGTGCCGGTGGCCACGGTGCAGTTGCGCTACGACGGCTGGGTGACCGAACTCGGAGATGGGGCCCCGCAGGAGGCGGCCCGCCGCGATCTGGCCCATCCCAGCGGCCTCAACAACCTGCTCTACACCGCCGACGCCGACTTCAGCTGCTTCGCCGATCTGGCCCTGGCCAGCCCCGTTGACTACCGCAGGGAGGGGCTGGGTTCCCTGCTCCAGTGCGTGCTCACCCCAGGCGATCGCTGGATCCCCAGCAAAACCGATCAAATCGTGGCCCACACCGACGCCCAGGTGCGAGAGCTGTTCCCCTCCGCCGCCAACTTGAAGCTGGTATGGAGCAATGTGGTGAAGCTGGCCCAGTCCCTCTATCGAGAGGCGCCTGGCATGGAGCCCTACCGGCCCGACCAGCGCACGCCGGTTACCAATTTCTTTATGGCCGGGAGTTACACCAAGCAGGACTACATCGATTCGATGGAAGGCGCCACCATGAGTGGACGTCTGGCCGCCACGGCGATCCTGGCCACCACCACCACGATCGCGTAGGACATTTCATGGGCAGATGGCTTGAGCACAGCGTCACCACCGAGATCCGCGCCCCGGTGGAGCAGGTGTGGGAGGTGTGGAGCGACCTGGAATCCATGCCCCAGTGGATGCGCTGGATTGAATCGGTGGTCACCGAACCCAACGATCCAGACCTCACCGACTGGACCCTGGCCGCCCAGGGTTTTCGCTTCCACTGGAAGGCCCGCATCAGTCACCGGGTCGAGGCCCAGCAGCTGCATTGGGAATCGGTCGGAGGTCTGCCCACCAAGGGGGCGGTGCGCTTTTACCCCCAGGATGACGGCTTTACGGCGGTGAAGCTGAGCGTCAGCTACGAGCTGCCCGGCATCCTGGCGCCCCTGATGGAGCCCAGCATCTTGGGGGGAATCGTCACCAAGGAGCTCCAGGCCAACCTCGACCGTTTCCGGGATCTGGTTCAAACCCGGTATCCCTAGGGCCCCGCTCTGAGGCAGCGGCCGCAGGCCTCCACCAGCCCCGCCAGGTCGTGGGGATCGGCTTCCCCATCCACCCGGCCCAGCAGGGCCCGGCAGCGTTCACTGGTTTGGGGCCCGATCGACACCACGGCCACCCCCTCCAGTTGGGCGGCCCAGCCGGGCCCATAGGCCGCCTCCAGCAGCTCGCAGGTGTGGCTGACGGTTTTGCCGCTGCTGAAGGTGATCCCATCTAGGCGCCCCTGCTCCAGGGCTGCCACCGCGGCGCTGGGCAGGCCAACCGGGCAGCGGGTTTCGTAGGCCGCCACCTCCACCACCCGGGCGCCGGCCTCGGCGAAGGCCTCCGCCAGCAGGGTGCGGCCGCCGCTCTGCACCCGGGGCAGCAGCAGCCGCAGGCCCCAGCCCGGGGCGGGGAAGTGCTCCAGCAGGCTGTCGGCCACGAAGCTGGGCGGGATGAAGTCTGCAGGGGCGCCGAGGGCCTCGAGCTGCCGGGCGGTTTTGCGGCCCACTGCGGCAATCCTGAGGCCGCTGGGGCGGTGGGCCAGGCTGCGCCCCAGGCGGCGCAGCCGCTGCTCCACGGCCTCCACGCCGTTGCCACTGGAGAAAACCAGCCAGTGGAAGTCTTCGAGTTCGGCCAGGGCATCGTCGAGCGGCCCCCATTCATCGGGGGGTGTCACCACCAGGGCAGGCAGGTCGACCACCGAGGCTCCAGCCGCCTCAAACAGGCGCCGGGCCTCCCCCAGCTGGGTCTCGGCCCGGGTCACGGCGATAGTGCGGCCGCCCAGATCTGCCATTACGCCCCATCCAGCTTGACCATCGTGCCGGCCTGCCGCCGCAATGCCTCAGCTTCGTCAGGGCGGTTTTGCTGCTGGAGCAGCTCGATGGCGCGGCGGAAGCCCGCGCGCGCACCGGCCAGGTCACCGCCCAGTAGCAGGGCCACCGCCAGATTCTGGTGGGCGCTGGCATGGTTTGGGTCCCGTTGCAGGGCTGTGCGGTAGGCCCCAATTGCCGCCCCAATCCGCCCCCGGCGGCGTTCCACCAGGCCCAGCTGCAGCCAGCCCAGGGCCAGTTCCGGAGCGGCCGCGGTGGCCTGCTGGCAGAGGGCGCAGGCCTCCTCCAGGGCGCCGGCTTCCTGAAGCAGCCCGGCCAGATTCAGCCGGGCCGCCAGGGTGAGCCGTTGCGGCAGCGGCAGGGCCAGGGCCTGGCGGTAGAGCTGCTCGGCGCGGGCCGGGTCGCTGCCGGCCACCGCGATGGCCAGGTGCAGCAGCAGCTCGTAGCGCACCGGCTGACTGGAGCTTGGGCACCGGGCCAGCCCCTGCTCCAGCAGGGCGATGCCGCGCTCGCGCTTCCCCTCGCTCACCTCCAGGCTGCCGAGCTTGGCGCAGGCGTAGGGATCGCCTGGATGGGCGGCCAGATCGGCCTCCATTGCCTGGCGCAGCCGCCGGGCCTTGTCGCCGCTGGCCAGCAGCTCGCTCCGGTAGCCATCGTGGCCCAGGGCCGGCACGTCGCAATCGGCCAGTCGCCAGTGGGGCTCCTGCTCCAGCAGGGCCAGCACGCTGTCATCCACCATCGAGTGGTACGGCCGGCTCCAGTGGATGGCCGGATGGCGCCGGAACAGGCGGCTCACGTTGGAGTAGGGCGATTGGGCCGCCCCCCGCTCCTGGCGCAGCAGGTTGATCAGCAGCAGATCGCTCTGGCCCATCAGCTGCCGCAGTGGCCCCCGGGCCTCGCTCAGCAGCCACTCATCGGCGTCGAGCACCAGCACCCAGTCGCCCCGCACGTGTTGCAAAGCGGCATTGCGGGCTGGGGCGAAATCTCCCGGCCAGGGCAGCTGGTGCACGACGGCACCGCAGCCTGCGGCGATGGCGATGGTGGCATCACTGGAGCCGGTGTCCAGCACCACCATCTCGTCTACGAAGCCGGCCACCGAGGCCAGGCAGCGCTCCAGCCGCTGCGCTTCGTTGCGCACGATCATCGAGAGGCTGAGCATGGGCGGGGATCAGCTCATCCATTCCAGACTGGCCGGCGTGAGGGGATTTGCAAAGGGGATCCCCTCACTTTGGCAGCGTTCCATTTCGCGTTTAATTCGTAAATACCACTTGGCTTGGGTGTCCGCACCCTCAACCAATGTCAATACAGGATTGTGGGCAATCCCCTCTTGTTGTTGTTCGACGATGACGCGATCTTGATCTAGAAATGTATCTCCAAGTGCCTTTAGGATCGGCTTGAGCGGCAACAGCCAGGGTGAGCTCCAGTAAAGGCATTGATGCACCCTGGTTGTCTGCTGGTCGATTGGGGCAAGCACCGTCAGGGAACAGGCGGCATGGCGCGTGCCTTGAATGATTTCTAGGCGGAGAGAGGGCAGCTCAAAGCGTATTTCCGTTTCTACTGGTTCGCCTAGCAGCTTGTAGGGTTTTCCTGAATTGGTGATGACGTGTTGCTTGAGGGTGAAGCCGCGCTGGCTGGGTTCAAAGTCTCTTTGCTCGATTTTGAAGTCTTGGGGATTTGTTTTTTTCCACCAGCTGCTGGTGTGCACAAAAGGCACGTGCACGGGGTCGATGAGGCCAATTGTTGATTGATCGATGTCAGCTTTGAAAATCTTTTCGATGTATACGTCCGGATCCCGATCAAAGCTGGCCGGCAGCGATTCAAGACACGTGTAAGCCCTCTCTTTGCCGCAGGGGATATAAACCCATGTCATTCCCCCGCGCTCGACGCAAGCCAGGGACTGGGATTTTATTTTGTTCTCAATGCCCAGCTTCTTCTGGGCTTCGGTGAGGCAGGGAATGGAGATGCAGTCCCCATTGATTGCATTGATCTTCCAGCCATGGTATTTGCATTGGATTTCATTTTCATCAATGGATCCATAGCTCAAGGGGAAGCCCCGATGGGGGCAGCTATCAACCAGGGCGAAGGGCTTGCCCAGCCTGGTTAGTACAATTGGTATGTCGGCAACTTTTGACTTGTAAAGCACATTTTTTTTGATCGCCCTTGAGCGAGCAACTGGATACCAGGCGCCTTTTAAGTGGTTTGAATTGCCGGAAGATGGAACCATCTATTAGGTTGTAAATATATTTTGCCCACCATCCTCTCCCATGCCGAGCCTTGCCAGGGCTTCGGCCTGGGCCAGGGGCATCTGGCCGGGGCTGTAGACCCCGGCTATGCCAGGCGGCAGCAGGGGCTGCAACTGGTCCCAGAGGTAGGGGCTGCCGTAGACCACCAGCCCCGCCAGGCGGCCGCAGGCGGCCAGTTGGCGCAGGGCTGCGGGCCAGGGCTCGGCGCTGTTGGCGCTGCCGCGAAAGGGATTGCCCCGCACAAACAGCTGCAGCAACACCGGCCCAGGCCCCAGCCGCTCCAGGGCCAGCGGCGCCTCGGCCAGGCCGCTCCAGGGGCTGGGGCTGCGGCCCTCCACCAGCACGGTGCGCCAGCCCTGGGCCTCCGGTTTGGCCACGGCCGGGGCTGTGGCTGGCAGGAAGGGGGCGGCCAGGGCCGAATCCAGCCGGATCAGGTTCACCCCGGGCTGGGACGGCCTTCCCCCTCCGGCGCTGGCCTCCAGGGTGGCCCTCACCAGCTCCAGGGCCAGGGCCTGGTCGGGCTGGGCGGCGGCTTCGGGGTCGGGCCGGCTCGCGCTTGGCGCCCCAGCCCCGAGCCCCGCCAGGGCCCGCCGCCGCCGCTCGGCACTGGCCTCCAGTTGCTTCCGGTCCAGGCGCCCGCCCTGCAGCGCTGCCGCTATGGCCCCTATGGCGGCGCCGGCGTCGGCGGGCATCAGCACCAGGTCGGCGCCGGCCTCCAGGGCGAGCACCGCAGCCTCGCCGGCGCCGTAGCGGCCGGTGATGGCGTCCATCACCAGGGCATCGGTAACGATCAGGCCTTCGAAGCCCAACTCCCGGCGCAGCAGGCCCGTGAGCACAGGCTTGGACAGGGTGGCTGGCCGCTCGCCATCAAGGGCGGGCAGCATCAAGTGGGCTGTCATCACCGAGGCCACCCCGGCGGCGATCGCCTGTTGAAAGGGGGGCAGTTCGATCGCCGCCAGCCGCTCCCGGCTGTGGGCCAGCAGGGGCAGGGTGAGGTGGGAATCGCTGCTGGTATCCCCGTGGCCGGGGAAGTGCTTGGCGCAGCTCAACACCCCTTCTGCCTGCACGCCCCGCAGGAAGGCCGTCGCCAGGGTGCCTGCCGTAGCCGGATCCTCTCCCCAGGCCCGCACGTTGATCACCGGGTTGGCGGGGTTGTTGTTGACGTCACACACCGGCCCCAGCACCCAGTTGAGCCCCAGGGCCCGGGCCTCCCGGCCGGTGCAGCGGCCGTAGCGCTCGGCCAGGGCCAGGGCCCGCTCGGGCTCCCGCCCGTAGAGCCGGCCCAGGGCCAGGGGCGGCACCAGCCAGGTGGCTCCGTCAAAGCGCTGGCCCACCCCCTCCTCCACGTCGGCGCAGAGCAGCAGGGGTTGGCCGGCCCAGCGGCCGAGCTGGGCGCAGCGCAGGGCCAGCTCGGCCGCACTGCCCCCCAGCAGGATCACGCCGCCCACGCCGGCTTCGAGCAAGCTGCGCAGTTCGGCATTGGCCAACTCCCAGCGGGGATAGCCGCGCTGGTGATCCGCCAGTTTGCCGCTGGTGCGCACCACCAGCAGCTGGTGGATCAGCCGCAGCAGGGCCCCATCGGGCCTGGCGCCGGTGTCTGGCCCGGCCTCAGAACTCACTGGCTTCGGCTGGTTCGCCCTTGGTTTGTCGCTCCCCCTCGAGCCGGTTGAGCAAGCCCAGCACCGAGGTGCCCTTCTCGATGCCCCGATCCAGCACGAACACCACCTCGGGCGTGCGCCGCATCTTCAGCCTCCGGCCCAGCTCCCCTTTGACATAGGCGCTGGCCGAGCCCAGGCCCGCCATGGCCTGGGCCCGATCTTCCTCGCTGCCGTAGACGCTGACAAAAATCTTGCAGTGCTGCAGATCGCCTGCCACCTCGACGCTGGTGACACTCACCATTCCCTGGTTGACCCGGTCGTCCTTGATCCCACCAATCATCAGTTCGCTGACTTCCCGGCGGATCAGGGAAGCCACCCGCTCCACCCTTCGGCTCTGTGCCATGGCTATGCCAGCGGTGTGGGATGCACCATCGCATGCAGGATCAGGGCGAGGCCGAGCAGGCCGCTGATGCTGGCACCAATCAGCGCTACGGCCGTGACCGGATTGCGGCCCCTGGCGGCCAGGGGCTCGAAGACCGAATTGGCCAAACCCAGGCCAAAGGCCACCAGGTAGCGCGGGTAGCGCGTCACATTGAGGAAAAAGTCCTTCATCGGGCGGGCTAGGTCGGTCGTTGCTGCGTGCTGGCTACTCTGCCGCCCAGAGGCTGGATTTGACCGATGGAGCTGTATCAGTTCAGGCATTCCGCCTTCTGCGAGAAGGTGCGGCTGGTCTTGGCGGTCAAAGGGCTCGACTACACCGTCGTGGAGGTGAGCCCTGGCCTGGGCCAGTTGGAGCTGTTCCGTCTCTCCGGCCAACGCCAGGTGCCCGTGCTGGTGGATGGCTCTGAGGTGATCGCCGATTCCACCGCCATTGCCCTCTATCTCGAGCGGCACCAGCCCGAGCCCCAACTGCTCCCCGAGGCTCCGGCGGAGCGGGCCAGGGTGCTGCTGGTTGAAGACTGGGCCGATACGGCCCTGGCGGCGGGCTGCCGGCTGGCCCTGGTGCAGGCCGCGGCCAGCGACGCCCAGCTCCGCTCTGCCCTGCTGCCCGATTCCACCCCGGGCCCCTTGCGCCAACTGGTGACCAGCCTGCCGGGCGGGGTGCTGGCTGGTGTGGGCGAGGCGCTGGCCAGCGTGATTGGCGTAGCCGAGCGCCAGCAACTGCAGACCAACCTCGAGCAGCTCGCCGTGCTGGTGGGCGACCAGCCCTATCTAGTGGGCGACCGCCTCTCCCTGGCCGATCTGGCCGTGGTGGCCCAGTTGGGGTTGCTCAAATTTCCCCCCAGCAGCGGCGTCCCCCTGGCGGGTCTTGGCGTGGGTGGAATCTTCGACCATCCCCTGCTCGAGCCCCTGTTCAACTGGCGGGATCGGATTGCGGCGGAGGCTGGCAGGGGCTGACTCGAGCCTCTGGTTTGGCTTGGGCATCAGGGTTGACCGGGGTCAGCTCGAGGCTGAAGTGGTTGCTGCTGCTGGCCGCTGCGGCCAACCCCAGGGCGGGCGAGGGGTAGCTGGCCTGCCATTGCTCGGCGCCCACGCTGCCGTCGCTGTGGCGGCTGTAGTGGCTGAGGGTTTCCACCCGGCTCACCCGCGGATCGCCCGGCCCATGCAGCACCTGCAGGGCCAGTTCATCGGCCCAGAAGTGATCCCCATCCGGCGTTTCGCTGCGCCGCCCCACCACCGTGGATTCGAGCCGCTGGTTGCCGCGCAGCAAAGCGATCTGGCGGTTGGGGTTGGCGGGGTCGTCCGCAACCTCCAGCAGGGCTTCCCCCAGCAGCGCCCGCCCGATCGCCGCCGCGTTGCCGGCCCGGTCGCCCACCACGGCACCGTTGGCGTCAGCGGCAAATTGCACCACCACATCGAAGTTGTCGCTGTGTAGCTGCCAGCGGCCCTCCATCCAGGCGGGGTAGGTGAGATCCCGTTGCCCCGGCAGGTTTAAGGGGCGGGCCAGCGGCGCCGGCAGGCGCCACTCGGGCCAGATGCTGGCCCGATCCGCCAGAGCGGTCGAGCTCACCGCCAGCAGCAGCGCCAGGATGGGTGCCAATAGGGCTGCTGCCATGTCCGATCCCCTCCTGCGGGAGCTTGATCATTACGTGGTGCTCGAACCCGCCGGGGCTGAGCAAATTCTCACTGCGGCCGAAACCCTGGCCTGGCTTGAGGGGAAGCTCGAGCAGCTCGAGCCCATGCCGGCCGACCTGGCGGTCCTGGCCACCTCAATTGAACGGGCCGAGCGGCTGCTGGCAACGGCCTGCGAACTCGAGCTTGCCCCTGGTCGGGCGATCCAGTGGTTCGCCGTGCGGATCGAGCCCCCGGGCTCAGTTGAGTGAGGCGGTGCTGTTGCCATCGGCGTTGCGCAGGCTGATCGGGGCCTGGGGCGCGGCAGCCGGTTGCTTGAGGATGGCCGGCAGCCCTGCCAGCACCTGGCCGGCCACCTGGCCGGGATCGGCCCCATCCTGCTGGATCCGCAGGTCGGCCTGCCCGTAGAGGGGCTGGCGCTGGCCCAGCAGCTCTCCGAGGCGGACGGTGGGGTCTACGGCCTCCAGCAGGGGCCGCGGTGTGGGATCGCGGCGCAGCCGCTCCAGCAGCAGAGATGCGGGCGCATCCAGCCACACCACCACCCCCTGGCGCATGTGACCCCAGTTCTCCGGCCGGGTCACTACCCCTCCGCCGGTGGCCACCACCAGCGAGTGCCAGCCGGCGATCTGGCCCAGCACCGCCGTTTCCAGGTCGCGAAACCCAGCTTCCCCGTCGCTGGCGAAAATTTCCGGGATGGTGCGGCCGGCCACCTGTTCGATCGCGTCATCGGCATCGAGGAAGCGGTAGCCCAGGGATTGGGCCAGGGGGCGGCCCACCGCACTCTTGCCAGCCCCCATCATGCCGACGAGATAGATGTTGAGACCCTTGAGCCTTTGGGCCAGGGCCTGATGGGTGGGATGGGGGGGGGAGGTCATGCCAGCGACGCCAGGGCCCAGGGCCCGTTTCTAGGATGGAGAGCCACCAACCCCGGGCGATGACGGCGTCAGCACCACGTCCCAGCCATGGCCGGGGTCGCCCTTGCGTGATCACTCGCCGGGCCAGCTTTAGTGCCAGCCATCTCTATTGGCTGCCCGAGCTCACTGCCGAGCAGAACCGAGTCCGCTTTGGGCCCTGCAGCCTGGCCCCTGGCCACGGTCACAATTACACCCTGATCGTGGCGATGGGTGGGGCCCTCGACGGCGACGGCATGGTGCTCAACCTCTCTGAGGTGAAGCACGCCATCCGGGCGGAGGTCACAGACCAGCTCGACTTCCGCTTCCTCAATGAAGCCTGGCCTGAGTTTGATCTGGGCCGGCCGGAGGGGCGGCTGCCCACCACCGAGGCCCTCTGCCAGGCCATCTGGACCCGCCTGGCCCCCCAGCTGCCCCTAGTGGGGCTGCGCCTGCACGAAACCGACACGCTCTGGGTCGACCTGCTCGCCCCCAGCCCCGACCCGACCCCCATGGAAGCCTTCCTCTCGATCCGCACCCACTTCGCCGCCGCCCATCGCCTGGCCCGGCCCGAGCTCTCCCAGGGCGAAAACGAAACCATCTATGGCAAGTGCGCCCGGCCCCATGGCCACGGCCACAACTACCTGCTCGATGTCACCGTCCGCGGCCCGATCGATGCCCGCACCGGCATGGTCTGTGATCTGGCGGCCCTGCAGCGGCTTGTCGACGAGCTGGTGGTGGAGCCCTTCGACCACACCTTTCTCAACAAGGACGTGGAGCACTTCGCCAGCACCGTGCCCACCGCCGAGAACATCGCCCTGCACATTGCCGATCTGCTTACCGCACCGATCGCCGCCAGCGGTGCCCGGCTGCACAAGGTGCGCCTGCAGGAAAGCCCCAACAACGCCGCCGAGGTGTTCGCTGAAACCCCCCAGCTCGAGATGGTGCCCGCGGCCCTGGAAGCCCTGGTGGCCGGCTGAGGCCCATGCTGCGGCCAGTGCTGCGGCTGGTGCTGGCGGTGAGTCTGGATGGCCGGTTGGCGCCCCCCGAAGGGGGCGCTGCCCAGCTGGGTGGCCCGGGAGATCGCCGGGTGCTCGAGGAGGCCCTGGCCTGGGCCGATGGCTGCCTGATCGGCGCCGAAACCCTGCGCCGCCACGGCAGCACCTGCCTGATCCACGCCCAGGATCTGCGGGCCCAGCGCTCTGCCGCCGGCCGCTCTGACCAGCCGGTGGCGGTGGTGGTGAGCCGCACTGCCGCCATTCCGCTCGAGCTGCCGTTCTGGCGCCAGCCCCTCGAGCGCTGGTTGCTGGCTCCGCCCCAGGCGCCCCCTTTCCCGGCTTTCCAGGCCAGGCTGGATTGGGATGGCTGGGCCGCCGCCATCGATGCCCTGGCGGAGCGGGGTTTGATGCGGTTGGTGGTGCTGGGGGGCGCGGCCCTGGCCGGCAGCCTGCTGGCGGGGGATTGGATTGACGAGCTGCAGCTCAGCCTTTGTCCCCGGCTGCTGGGCGGGCCCCACCTCTGGCTGCCCCTGCAGGCGGCGATCGGGAGGGGTGACTGGCACCTGCAGGAGCACCGCCGGCTGGAGGGCGATGAGTTGCTGCTGAGCTACCGGCGGGGTTTGGCGAATCCCTGCACCAGCTCCTTGAGTGGGATGGGTTGAAGGCTGTTGGCCGGCAGCCCCAGCATGCGGGCCAGGCAGCGTTTCACCACCACCTCGCTGTCGGCACCAAAATCACCGCGAACCATCTCGCCCAGCACCGCCAGGCTGCGGGGGCTTTCAGCGGTTTCCTCCACCAGGCACTTGCTGGTGGGGCGGGCCAGTTGGGCGCAGGGTTCTTCCAGCTGGGCGGCCAGGTTGCCATTGCCCGCCGCCGCTGTTTCCACACAGACGCTTTTGATCCGCTGTTCGAGCTGGGGGCGCAGCAGCTGCAGCACCGGCAACAACAGGTTTGCCTGCAGCGCGTTTGCTAGCAAGGCAGGTGCCAGCAAGGCAGGGGCAAGCAGGTTGGCCAGCAGGGCCGGCATGGGTTGGGGCACCGAGGTGGTGCAGCTTTGGCTAGTTTTGCCCCTTAGCCTCCCTATCGGCCATTTTGCCTGCCATGGCTGAGTTGCAGGCCCGCTGGCACCAGAGCCTCGCCGCGATCCCCGAGCTCAGTTGGGATGCCCTGCTGGCCGCTGCCCATCCCCAGGGTCTGCCCTTCTACCGCTGGCGCTGGCTGCAGCAGCTCGAGGCCAGCGCCAGCATCGTGCCCCGCCAAGGCTGGCAGGGGTGCCACCTGGGCCTGTGGCGGGCTGGGCAGTTGGTGGCGGTGGCCCCCTTGTATCTCAAGGGTCACAGCTACGGCGAATTCGTGTTTGACCAGAGCTTCGCCCAGCTCGCCGGCCAGCTGGGCCTGAGCTATTACCCGAAGTTGGTGGGGATGAGTCCGGTGAGCCCGGTGCAGGGCTATCGCTTCTTGATCGACCCCGCCGAGGACTCCGCTGCGATCACCGCCCTGATGATGGAGCTGATCGATGGCTTCTGTCGCCAGAACGCCATTCTCAGCTGCAACTTTCTCTACGTCGACCCTGCCTGGCAGCCGTTGGCCGAAGCTGCCGGCTGCGCCGCCTGGGTCAACCAGCAGAGCCTGTGGACCAACCCCGGATTCCCCGATTTTGGCGCCTATCTGGCCAGCTTCAACGCCAACCAGCGCCGCAACATCAAGCGGGAACGGCTGGCGGTGGCGGCCGCGGGTTTGGAGGTCACTGCCCTGGCGGGGGAGACCATCCCGCCGCAGCTGCTGCGACGCATGCACCACTTCTACGCCCAGCACTGCAGCCGCTGGGGCGCTTGGGGCAGCAAGTACCTCAGCGAGGCCTTCTTTGAGGCCCTGGCCGTGGATCCGGCCCTGCGCCGCCACCTGGTGCTCTTCAGCGCCCACCGGCAGGATCCCGGCGACCCTGTGGCGATGTCCCTGTGTGTTCGCAGTGATGACCAGCTCTGGGGCCGCTACTGGGGCAGCGACGCAGAGATCGACTGCCTCCATTTCGAGGTGTGTTATTACGCGCCCATTGCCTGGGCGATTGCCAACGGCATCCGCCACTTCGATCCTGGGGCCGGCGGCAGCCACAAGAGGCGCCGGGGCTTCGTGGCCCAGCCCCGGGTCAGCTTGCATCGCTGGAGCGATCCTCGCTTTGCGGCGATCCTGCGCCAGTGGCTGCCAGGGGCCAATGCCGAAATGGCCGAGGCGATGGCTGCCATGAATGCGGAGCTGCCCTTCACGGCTGCCTACGATCCTCCCCATGCCTGACCAGCCCCCCACCCGTCAGCAGCTCGATGACCAGCTATCCCAGCGGTTCATCGCCCTTGATTCCGCGGGCTATTTCCTGATTCGCATCGACCCCCAGGCCCAGGAGCTGGTGGTCGAGCACTACGGCAACGGGATCGACGGGCGCGGCTTGGCCACCGATCCGGAAACCGGCGAAGTGCTCAGCTGCCGTGGTGGCGGCGCGCCGCGGCAGCCCTTGGCGGTGTTCCGGGGCCGTACTGCCAAGCAGGTTGGCATTGCCCTCACGGAAGGACCATCCCCCCATCCCCTCAGTTGTCTCGACCATGCCCTCTACCTGGGCCGGGAGTTGCAACGGGCCCAGGCCTGTCTGGAGCAGGGCCTGGAGTACGTGCAGGACTGAGTCGGGCGGATTCAGACCGGTTGGAGCTCCCGGCTGGGTTCGGCAGGGGCCTTGGGGGGATCGGGGGGCAGCACGGCCAGCTGCTCTTCGATTTCCCGCCGCACGATGGCGCGGTATTCCAGGAAGTGCTCGTTGTGGGCCAGGATTGAGATGAAGCCGATCAGGCGCTTGGGGTTTTGGCGGTACATGCCGTAAAGGGCTTTCCAGAACCGCACCCGGGTATCGCGCTTGAGGCCCTGGCGCCAGAGCACGATGGCCAGGGCCCGCAGGTCGATCCAGCTGGGAGGTTTGGCCGGGCGGCTGCCGGGAACAACCAGCTTCTTCCATTGCTGGGGCGGGAGCTTGAGGAAGTAGGAGTAAACGCGATCAATAAATGCATTGGGTTCGTAGAGCGCCCCAAAGGCATCAACGTACTCATTTGCGATGTCGCGAATCGGCCGGGTTGGTGTGAAATTGAGCAGGTTTGTCTGGTTCACCCCTTTGGCTGAGGCTTTGCCTTCAATCAGGCGGCCTTCCCTCTCAAGGCGATGCCAAAGCGCCGTATTCGGCAGGGCTTGCAACATGCCCATCATGGCGTGGGGGATGCCTGTACGGGTTACGAATTCGACAATTCTTCCGCCGGCACCTTCTTTTTCGCCGTCAAAGCCGATGATGAATCCAGCCATCACCCGCAGGCCATAGGAGGTGATCTTATTGACCGAATCCTCCAGTGAGCCGCGGGTGTTCTGCAGTTTGCCAGCCGTTTCAAGGCTCGATTCGTCCGGAGTTTCGATGCCGAGGAAGACGCTCTCAAAGCGGCACTCCACCATCATCTGCATCAGGGCATCATCGGCCGCTAGGTCAACCGAAGCTTCGGTGGCGAAGCTGAAGGGGAAGCCGTGGTCAATCTGCCACTGCTTGAGCATGGGCAGCAGTAATTTGACGTTGCGCTTGTTGCCGATGAAGTTGTCGTCTACAAGGAATACAGACCGGCGCCATCCCAGGTCGTAGAGACATTGGAGTTCGGCAACTAATTGATCAGGATTTTTGGTGCGGGGCTTGCGGCCATAGAGCACGATGATGTCGCAAAATTCGCACTGGAATGGGCAGCCCCTGGAGAACTGCACTGACATTTCCGAGTAGGCGCCCAGCTCCAGCAGGTCAAAGCGAGGAACTGGTGTGCCGGTCACATCGGGCTTGACGCCGTCGGAGCTGAAACGGCCGCTGCGTTCCCCCCGTTCCAGGGCCTCGATGAACATCGGCAGGGTGATTTCACCCTCATCGAGGATCTTGAAATCCGCCAGGTCGAGCTCAGGGGCGTCGGGGGTGGAGCTGGCGAAGGGACCGCCCACGGCCACGGGGATGCCCCGCTTCTTGGCTGTGGCGATCTGCACGGCCATGTCGGCCTTCTGCACGATCATTCCTGAAATCACCACCAGCTCGGCCCAGTCCCATTCGGCTTCAGTTACCTCGCGCACGTTGCGATCCACCAACTTCATCTCCCATTGCTGGGGAAGCAGGGCGGCCACAGTCACCAGACCCAGGGGCGGCAGCAGGACCTTGCGGTCGATCAGCTCGAGGATTTTTTCGTAGCTCCAGAAGGTTTTCGGGAACTCGGGGTAGACGAAGAGGGTGCGCATGCAGGCAGCAGAGCTGGTGATGAATCTGGGCTGAGCAGGGGCGCTTGGACTGCGCTGGTAGGTGGGGGAACCGGTTGAATTGGCGCAAGCCTAGGCGGTTTGGCAGTGGGTCTAGGCCGCCAGCCATTCTGCTGTAATGGCGTCAGCATTTGTTTGGCAAGCCATGGCTGCTGCGATCTACCTGGGTCTGATGGGCGGCGGCATCGCCGTCGCTATTGCCGCCTCGATCGTGCTGCGAGGCATCAAGTTGATCTGAGCTCGGCAGCCGCACCCACCACCACCCCCAGCAGGTCATAGGTGTCCGCCCCGGTGATGCGCACCTGCACCAGGGTGCCCGGGGCGGCACAGAGCCCCCCCTTCCCCGGACTCACCCTCACCTCGCCGTCCACCTCCGGGGCGAAGCGGGCGCAGCGGCCGAGCATCTCGCCGCTACTTGGGTTCTCCTGCTCGATCAGCACGTCCACGACCTTCCCCACCCAGGCGGCATTGAGCGCCGCGGCGATCGGTTGCTGCAGGGCCATCAGGCGGTCCTTGCGCTCGAGTGCGATCCCGTGGGGCACCTGATCCGGTAGCTCTGCCGCTGGTGTGCCCTCTTCAGCAGAGAAGGTGAACACCCCCACATGGTCGAAGCGCTGCTCGGCGACAAAATCCAGCAGGTGCTGGAAGTGCTCCTCGGTTTCGCCGGGAAAGCCCACGATGAAGGTGGTGCGCAGCACCGCGTCGCCTAGCTGCTCGCGGATGCGTCGCAGCACCCCTGCGGTCACATCGGCCTGCCAGGGGCGGTTCATGGCCCGCAGCACCTCCGGGTGGCTGTGTTGCAGGGGCAGATCCAGGTAGGGCAGCACGTTCGGCACCTCCCGGTAGGCCGCCAGCACCTCGCTCGTCAGCCCGGTGGGATAGGCATAGTGCACCCGCACCCAGGGGATCTCCACCTCCCCCAAGGCCCGCAGCAGCTCCGCCAGCTGGGGCTTGCCGGCCAGATCGAGGCCGTAATTGGTGCTGATCTGGCTGATCAGCACCAGCTCCTGCACCCCCTGGGCCGCCAGTTGCTGCGCCTCAGCCACGATGCTCTCGATCGGCCGGGAGCGCTGGTTGCCCCGCAGGTGGGGAATGATGCAGAAGGCACAGCGGTAGTCGCAGCCCTCGGCCACCTTCAGGTATGCCACCGCCTCGCTGGTGGTGCGGTAGCGCGGCAGGTGCTCATCGCCTACGAAGGTGGGGATGGCGCTCACCTGGTTAACCCGCTCGCCGGCTTCGACCCGCTCCAGCACGCTGACGATGTGTTGGTAGTCGCCGGTGCCCACGATCGCTTTGGCTTCGGGAAGACTTTCGAGCAGCTCCTCCTGGAAGTGCTGGGCCAGGCAGCCGGCGATGATCAGCTCCTTGCCCTGCTCCGCCAGTTCCACCAAGGTTCGCACCGACTCCTCGCGGGCCTCCTGGATGAAGCTGCAGGTATTGACCACCACCACGCTGGCGTCCGCCTCATCGGCGCTCACGCCGTAGCCGGCCTCGGCCAGTAGGCCGAGCATGTGCTCAGTGTCCACCCGGTTCTTCTCGCAGCCCAGGTGGGCGAAGGCCACGGTTTTTTTGCTCATCGATCCGTTCTTCGCGCCACGGGCATCACGCCCTTCACCCTATGGGGGCGCGGGCATTGGGAGGGGACTGCGAGAATGGCATCAATGCAGCCGATGCCGTGACCTCCACCCGCCTCAGCCAGCGCCTTAACAGCAACCGGCGCCGCAGCGATCCAGGCAGGCGCTGGGCCCGGGTGGCCATGGCGGTGCTGGCCACCATCGGCGCCATCGATACCGGCGCCATCACCTTGAAGCGCTGGGGCCTGGTGGGCCCTCTGAGCTGCCCGGGCGGTGCTGAAGGCTGCGACAAGGTTCTCAACAGCCCTTGGGGCAGCGTGCTGGGCCAGCCCCTTTCCCTGTTTGGCTGGCTGGCCTACGGGGCCGTGCTGACCATGGCGGTCCTGCCGCTGGTGCTGCGTGACGATTCCAGAGCTGCCCTGGCCCAGCACAGCTGGCGGGGGCTGCTGCTGCTCAGCACGGCCATGGCGGTGTTCAGCCTGTTGCTGATGGGGCTGATGGTGGTAAAGATCCAGGCCTTCTGCTTCTTCTGCGTGCTCTCGGCCACGCTGAGCCTGGGCCTGTTCGTGCTCTGCCTGGTGGGTGGCGACTGGGAAGACCGCGGCCAGGTTGTCTTCCAGGTGGTGATCGTGGGCCTGCTGGTAGGCCTGCTGGGCATCGGCTGGGCGGCTTCGCTGGATCGACCGGCAGCGGTTCGTCGCGCCGGTATGCCCCCGGCGGTGGAGACGGTCAGCAGTGGCCAGGCCCTTGCCCTGGCTGAGCACCTCAGCCGGATTGGCGCCGTGATGTACACGGCCTACTGGTGCCCCCACTGCCATGAGCAGAAGGAGCTGTTTGGCCAGGCCGCCAGCGCCAAGCTCAAGCTGATCGAATGCGCCGCCGATGGCCAGAACAGCCAGAAGGCCCTCTGTGACACCAAGAAGATCGAAGGATTCCCTTCCTGGGAGATCAACGGCAAGCTCGACTCCGGCGTTAAGTCCCTGGCCGACCTGGCCCAGCTCTCGGGATTCAACGCCCCGGTTCCCTGATTCAGACCATTGCGGCGGTGCTGGGCGGGCAGCCCAGCTGCTGGTCGGTGTGCCGCTGCCAGAAGGGCTGGGGGGCTGGGGCATCGGTGCGGTGGTGGCCCCCCCGGCTTTCCGTCCGAAACAGGGCCGCCTCGATCAGCAGCCCCGCCAGCACCTGGCGCTGGTGCAGCTCCTGCAGGCCCTTGAGGGCAGGCACGTCGGCCGGTTTAACCAGCCCAACTTGGCCGCTGCGCAGCGATTGGAGCCCGCGCCAGGCTGGGTTGGCTTCCAGTTGTTGGCGCTGCTGAAGCACCTGCCGGAGGGCCTGCGCCAGGGGATGGGCACTGCGCTCCACCCCGGCCACCTGCCAGCAGAGCTCCCGCAGGGCGGTGATTTGCCGCTCGAGGGTTTCCAGACTGGGAAGGGCCAGCTCGATTGGGGCGGGCTGCCCTTCCCGGCCGGGCTCCTGGGCCAGGGGGGCTGGCGGCAGCTGGATCCCGCGTAGCTGGCGGGCAAAGACCAGACACTCCATCAGGGAGTTGCTGGCCAGGCGGTTGGCACCGTGCACGCCCGTGCAGGCCACTTCCCCCACGGCGTAGAGGCCTGGCAGGCTTGTGGCCGCATCCAGGCTGGTCCACACCCCGCCCATCCAGTAGTGGGCGGCGGGGGCTACGGGAATTGGGGCCCTGGTCGGTTCCAGCCCGAGTTCGCGGCAGCGGCCCAGGATGGTGGGAAATTGCTGCTCCAGGCGGGCCCCGCCGACGGGCCGCAGATCTAACCAGAGATGGTCCACATCGAGATCCCGCATCCGCCGGGCCAGGGCCCGGCTGACGGCGTCCCTGGGGGCCAGGTCTCCCCCCGCCAGGGCGGCCACGGGGCTGGCGCCATTGCTCTCCACCAGGCGGGCCCCTTCACCGCGGACGGCCTCAGAAATCAGGAAATGGGGGGCCCCCGGCAACATCAACGCGGTGGGATGGAACTGGACAAATTCCAGATCGCGCACCCTCGCTCCGGCTTGCCAGGCCATCACCACCCCATCGCCGCTGGCCAGATTGGGATTGGTGGTGTGGGCAAAGAGGTGGCCGCCGCCGCCGGTGGCCAGCACCACGGCCCGGGACCTGAGCCAGTGGATGCGGTTCTGCTCAAGCACTTGCAAGCCCACACAGCGACCGTCTTCCATCCACAGCTGCAGGGCCACAACCCCCTTGCGCTGCTCGAGCCGGGGCCGCTGCTGCACCTCCCTTTCCAGGGCCTCCACCAGGGCGCCACCGGTGCGGTCCTGGGCGTGGAGCACCCGCCGGTGGCTGTGGGCCGCCTCCAGAGTGGTGCTCAGGTTGTCGCCATCCCGATCAAAGGCCATGTTCAGCTGGAGCAGGCGCTCCACGCAGGCCGGGGCCTCATGCACAAGCCGTTCGACGGCCTCCCGATCGCAGAGCCCCCCCCCGGCCTTGAGGGTGTCGTTCACATGGCTGGCAAAGCTGTCATCCGGCCGGGTAACCGCCGCGATGCCTCCCTGGGCCCAGCGACTGGCGGAGCGGGGTTTGCTGCGGGGATCACTGTTGGGATCGCTGTCCTTGCTGAGCAGGAGCACCCGCAGGGGGCTAGGCAGCTCCAGGCAGGCCATCAGGCCGGCAGCTCCGCTGCCCACCACCACCACATCCCAAAACTGCTCTGGCATGGCGGCAGAAGACATCCGGCAAGGACCGGCACTAAAAAAGCCGCCGGAAGGCCCCGACGGCTTTCAAGCGGAGGTGAGCTTAGGGCTCAGCGGTACTGACCATCATTGATGCGGTCGTCGCCTTCGTTGAGGGCAATGGAGGCCTCAGTGACGGTGAAGTTGTCCTTGTATTTGTTGAACAGTTCCTTCTGGCGCTCGGTGAGGTCGAGGTTCAGCACGTCGTCGACGCTTTGGTACGGGCCCCCCAGCACGATCTTGCCCGCCAGGGTGGGATACATGCCGGGGTAGTCCTGGAAGCGGCGCACCGAACAGTTGTTGAGATCCACCTTGCCGGCGCGCTCGGCGATCTTGTCATCGATTTGATTGCGCCGCTCGGCGGCATAGGCCGCTGGCGGAAGCAGCAGTGTGATCAGGAGGCCGGCGAGCACAACACCTCCCATCAGCCAGGCAACTAGCCGTTTCATCACGACACTCCGTTGAACTACGGGACGAGAGGCGGCCAGGGCCACCGGAAGCCCAACGTTACAGAGAAGGGACCGGATCCCTGCAACTGGAGGCCCAGCTTTTTGCAGATCTTCAGATCGGCTTCCCCGACTAGATCAGCCCAGTCAGGACAGGGGCCCCCAGGGCAGCCAGCAGAAATAGGCCATCTACGGCCAGGGTGGTGGCCAGGGCGGCGCTGCAGATTCGGCCGGCCTCGCCCCGGCGCCAAAGCCAGCGGCAGGCCTGGATCAGGGCCGCTGCAAAGCTGATTACCAGGGTCAGGGGCAGGGGGGAAAGTACCTGACGGGCGAGGCTCTGCAGCAGCAGGGAGGCTTCCGGCGGACTGGCACTGAGCACCTGGGGCCAGCTGGCCATCACTCCGGTGGCCGCCATGGCGGCATCGGTGGCGGAGGTGCCCAGCAGGGAGCCCAGGTAGAAGGAGCAGGCCAGTTTCCAGCGACCCCGGAGGCCCGTGAGGGCCAGGGGCAGGGCAAAGGCCTCGATCGGCAGGTGCCAGAGGGGGTGAAGCCGGAACCAGCCCCAAAACAGACATCCGCCCAGCCAGCTGCCGCAGAAGCCCACCAGCAGCTCCCCCGCCCGGGCCAGTCGGGGGTCCCTGTGCCGGCTGAGTAGCAGGGCTAGGGCCAGCAGGGGCGCGGTGAAGACCGCGGCGCTGAAGGGAGCCAGCCTTACCCAGGGTGCTTGGAGAAAAACCGGCAGGGTCACCAGCAGCCCACTCGCCAGGGTCAAGCTGGAGAGGCCCAAGCGGGAGTTGCTCCAGGGAGCCGCCGCTGGCGCTGAGTCCAGGCTGGTAGCTGGCAAGAGTGCGCTGGCGGGGGCGCCGACCACTAAGGGATGTAAAGAAAGTTTTCTGAGCTTAAGGGGCCGGAGGGAGGGTGCGGGCCATAGGGTCCCCCCAGCCTTTCTGGTTTGTGATGGTTCCCTTTGCAGAAGTGCCGCTGCTGCCCGCCGCGGAGATTGGCTTTTGGGAAGCCTGCTTTCGCTCGCTGGTGCTGGGGGTGGTGCAGGGGCTTACCGAGTTTCTGCCGATCAGCAGCACGGCCCATCTCAAGGTGGTGCCGGTGCTCCTGGGTTGGGGTGATCCGGGCGTGGCGGTGACGGCCGTGATCCAGCTGGGCAGCATTGTGGCCGTGCTGGCCTACTTCCGCTCCGACCTGGCCGCGGTGTTGCGCGGCGTCAGCCGGGCCTGCCGCCATGGCCAGTGGAACGATCCCTCCGCCCGCCTGGGGGTTGCCATCGCTTTGGGCACCGTGCCGATTGTGTTGGCGGGTCTGGCCCTCAAACTTTGGCTGCCGGGCTACGACAACTCACCGCTGCGGAGCATGGGGTCCATCGCCGTCGTTTCGATTGGCATGGCCCTGTTGCTGGCCTGGGCCGAGCTGGTGGGCCGGCGCCAGCGGCAGCTCGACGACGTGCTGCCTCGAGACGGGATCTGGGTGGGCCTGGCCCAGGCCCTGGCCCTGGTGCCCGGGGTCTCCCGCTCCGGCAGCACCCTCACGGCCGCCCTGTTTGATGGCTGGCAGCGCCCGGCGGCTGCCCGCTTCTCCTTCCTGCTCGGCATCCCGGCCATCACGCTGGCGGGCCTGGTGTCCCTAAAGGAGGCCTTCGCAGCTCCCGCCGGCGGCGGTCCCCTGCCCCTGCTGGTGGGGATCTTTTCTGCCGCGGTGGTGTCGTGGCTGGCGATTGCCTGGCTGCTGCGCTTTCTGCAGCAGAACAGCACCTGGGTGTTTGTGGTTTATCGGCTGCTGTTTGGCATCGGCATCCTGATCTGGCTGGGCGCCAGAGTGGGCGCCTAGTCAAGGCCTGACGCCGTGTGGAATGAGCCCTCAGCGGGCATCGCCCTAGCCGCCCTGGAGGGCGAAACGCCCAGGCTGCCCGCCCCCGCCGTGGTGGCCACGGTGGAGCCCGGCTCCATCGCCGAGGAGCTCGGCTTCCAGCCCGGCGATCGCCTGCTCAGCATCAATGGCCGGCGTCCCCGCGATCTGATTGATCTGCAGATGCTGGTGGGAGAAGAGGAACTCACCCTGGAGGTCGAAGACCCCAACGGCACCCTGCACCGGGTGGAGTTGGAGAAGGATCTCGATGATGGGCTGGGCCTGGGTTTCACCGAGGCCCTCTTCGATGGCCTCAAGCAGTGCAATAACCACTGCCCTTTCTGCTTCATCGACCAGCAGCCGCCTGGGCGGCGCAGCAGCCTCTATCTCAAGGATGACGACTACCGGCTGAGTTTTCTTTACGGCTCCTACCTAACCCTTACCAACCTGGGCGCCGCAGATTGGCAGCGGATTGAGGAGCAGCGGCTCTCCCCCCTGTTTGTATCTGTCCATGCCACCGATCCCGAGCTGCGCAGCCGCTTGCTGGTGAACCCCCGGGCGGGCCAACTCCTGGAGCAGCTGGCCTGGTTTGACCAGCGGGATCTGCAGATCCATGCCCAGGTAGTGGTGTGCCCTGGCCTCAATGACGGTCAGGCCCTGGAAAGGACATTGGCCGATCTGGCGGCCTTTGGCGGCGGTGAATGGCCGGCGGTGCTCTCGGCCGCGGTAGTGCCGGTGGGCCTCACCCGCTTTCGCCCCGCTGGGGATGCCCTGGTGCCCGTTGATCGGCGCTCAGCACTCCAGGTGATCGCCCTGGTGGAACCGCTGCAGCTGCAGTTCCAGCAACGCCTGGGCAGCCGTTTCGCCTGGCTCTCCGACGAGTGGTATCTGATGGCGGGGCTGCCCTTGCCTCCCCGCAGCGAATATGAGGATCTGCCCCAGCAGGAGAATGGCGTCGGCAGTATCCGCGCCTTCCTAGAAGCGCTGGACCTGGCCACCCGCAATCTGCCCCGGGCCCTGGCCAGGCCCCGTCGCCTCAGCTGGGTGGTGGGGAGGCTGGTGGCTGAGGCGCTGGAGCCGGTGGTGACCCGGCTGAATGGGGTGGCGGGGCTGGAGCTGATCCTGCACGGCTTGCCGAGCCCCTACTGGGGACAGGACCAGGTGGTCACCGGCCTGCTGACGGGTTCGGATCTGCTGGGCGGCCTGGCCGCTTGCGACCTGGGTGAGGCCCTGCTGCTGCCGGCTGTGATGCTGCGCCAGGGGGAGCCGGTTTTTCTCGACGACCTGCCCTTAGCCGAGCTCGAGCGGCAGCTGCCCGTGCCGGTGATTTTGCTTCGGGGTGCGGAGGATCTGGTGGCCGCTTGTCTGGGCGGCCAACTTCAATCTCCTTAAGATCTGTCTATTCCAAGAACCTTTGGTGTGCCCAAGCCCATCTCGCGACTAGGCCTCCTGGCTCTCCTAGGGGCTTCGATGGTGCTGCAAGTAGCCGGAGCCCAGGAGCAGCCCGCGAGTCCTGCCCTGCCCCTGGCACCAGACACCGTGGGCGCCGACCCCAACAAAAAACTGCGCGGCTATCGCCCCCGGGTCAATCCCGCCCTGGTGCCCCCTGCCGCCACCCAGCTCGCCCCTGGCCTGGAAAATCTGGCCGCCCCGGCCTCCCTGGCCCTGCCGGTCAAGCCCGGGCAGGTGGTGATCGAGCAACTGCGGCCCCTGGGCCTGCAGGAGGTGGAAAACCTCGCCGAAGTCAATAATCCCAACCTCAAGGCGATCGCCAGCCAGGTGGACCAGGCCCAGAGCAATCTGCGGGCCCAGATAGCCCTCTGGTATCCCAGCCTCAACCTGCAAGCCAACTCCCTGCCCACCTTCACCACGGGCGTAGCCCGAGCCAATGGGGCCAACGGCATAACCCGCACGTCTGCCACGGACCGGTGGGCTTTCGGGACATTGTTGACGGCCCAGTGGGCCCTGATCAACCCCCAGCGCACCCCCACCATTGCCGCCGCTCGTGATCAATTTGAAAAGGCCAAGTTTCAATACGTAATCGCCCTGCGGGATCTGCGTCTCCAGGTTGCTACCTCCTATTTCGACCTGCAACAGGCCGATGACCAGGTGCGCATCGGCCAGGAATCGGTGCGGGCCTCGATCGTCAGCCTGCGGGATGCCAAGGCCCGTTTCCAGGCCGGTGTCGCCACCAAGCTCGAGGTGCTCGAGGCGGAAACCCAGCTAGCGCGCGACCAGCAGCTGCTCACCAATGCCCTGGCAGCCCAGGCCATCGCCCGGCGCAGCCTGGCGGCCCTGCTGGATCTGCCCCAGAACGTCACCCCCACGGCCAAGGATCCGGCCCGGGTGGTCGGCATCTGGCAGCCATCTCTGCAGGAGAGCGTGGTGGCGGCCTACACCTTCCGCGAGGAGCTGGATCAGGCCCTGCTCGACATCTCGATCGCCAACAGCCAGGCCAATGCGGCCCTGGGTAGTGTGCAGCCCTTCCTGAACATCTTCACCGCCTTCACCGGCAACATCTTTGATGGCAATGAGTCGGTCATTACCGCCCAGCCGGGTTCCAGTGGCACGAACTACGACACGGCCATCGGCCTCAATCTGAGTTGGAAACTCTTTGATGGTGGTGCGGCTGCAGCCCAGTCACGCCAGAACAAGCAGCTGGCCCAGGAAAACACGTTCCGCTTTGCCCAGCGGCGCGATGGCATCCGTCTGGAGGTGGAGGAGAGCTTCTACGAGCTGGAGAAAAACAACCGCAACATCGTCACCACCTCCCGGGAAGTGATTTCGGCCAGGGAGGCGTTGCGCCTAGCCCGATTGCGTTTCCAGGCCGGTGTCACCACCCAGAGGGAGGTCGTCGACAACCAGCGCGATCTCACCCAGGCGGAAGTGCGTTATTCGGCCTCTATTACCGATTACAACAAGCGCCTGGCTGAACTGCGCCGCCGCACCGGCCTCGATCAGGTTGCATCCTGCGCCCCCGTTGCGCTGCCGGCGATGAAGCCTGCCGGGGCCTCAGATGTGCCCGTGGAGCCAGCCCCCCTGGTCCCCGCCTGTCAGGCCGCTGCCCAGGGAGCCCTGTGACCCTGTGAGCCGAGCCCTTGCCGTTCAGCCCACTCCCCTCGGCCTGGTCAACACCCTGCGGCTGGGGCTTTTCCAGGGTTGCTTGGGTTGCCTGGCTGTAATTTTTGCCGGCTTGCTCAACCGGGTGATGCTCAGTGAGTTGAACTTTCCTGGTCTGCTTGTGGGCGGAGCCCTTGCATTTGAGCAGTTCGTGGCTCCATCGCGGGTGCTGTTTGGCCAGATCTCAGACGCCCACCCCTGGGCCGGCCGCCACCGCATTCCTTACATCTGGCTCGGCACGGTCCTGTTTTGTGCCCTGGCTGTGCTGTCCATCCCCCTGATCTTCCATGTCGGCAGGCTGTTGGAGGCCGGTTCCCAGCCTGAGCTGGCCTTGGCAATTGCGGGGCTATGCGGCCTGTTTTCCCTCTATGGCCTGGCGATCTCCCTGGCCAGCACCCCATACCTGGCGCTGGTGATCGATCGCACCAGCGAAGCCGAGCGGCCCCGGGCGGTGGGCTTGATCTGGTGCATGCTCACGGTGGGGATCGTGATCGGGGCCATCTCGATCAACCTCAGCCTGCGCGGGCTCGATGGCGTCACCGATCCGGCCCAGTTGGAGCCAGTCTTGCTGGCCTTCATGGTGCGGGTCGCCCTGGTGGTGCTTGCCCTCACGGTCGTGGCCACCGTGGGGGCCGAGCCCGGTGCCCAGCAGCAAGCCCCCGGATCGGCCGGACAAAGGCGGGAAGATGCCCTCACCCTGGCCCAGGCCTGGGGCCTGATCACCTCAAGCCGCCAGGTGCTGGTGTTTTTTGGATTTCTGGTGATGTTCACCCTGGCCCTTTTCCTGCAAGATCCGATCCTGGAGAGCTACGGGGCCGACGTTTTTGGCATGCCGATTGCGGCAACCGCCTCCCTGAATGCGGTTTGGGGCATAGGCACCCTGGCCGGACTGCTGCTCGCCGGGCTCTGGATCGTCCCCAGGCTGGGCAAGTTGGCCACGGCCCGCCTTGGTTGCCAGCTGATTCTCACCAGTCTGGTGCTGCTCGCCTTGGCGGGCCTGGTGGCCAAGGTGCCGGTGCTCCAGGTGGTGATGCTGCTCTTCGGCCTGGCGGCTGGCATCGGCACAAACAGTGCCCTGGTTTTGATGCTTGATCTCACCCTGCCGGAAGCGGCCGGCACTTTTGTGGGGGTGTGGGGCCTTGCCCAGGCCCTCTCCCGTGCTCTTGGCAAAATTTTAGGCGGGGGGCTGTTTGATCTGGCCCGGGCGTTGCAGTCAATCCTGCATCTACCGGAATCCACCTATCTCCCCTATGCGCTGGTGTTCAGCCTGGAGGCGCTGGTTGCGTTGGCGGCCCTAGAGCTGCTCGGCCGCGTCAACCTGCGCCAGTTCAGGGAAGATACGGGTAGAAGCCTCACCAAGGTGCTTGCCCTGGAGCTCGGATGAATACTGTCCCGCCTGTCCTTTCTCCACCAGTGCTGATGCCGGGGCTGGCCGAGCTGATCGATCGGGTGGCGGAACGTCAGCGGGCTGATTTTGGCCATGTGGCCTCCGATCTCAAAGCTGATGGCAGCCTGATTACCGCCTGTGACCGCTGGAGTGACGCCACCCTGGTGGAGGGGCTAGCGGGCCTGTTCCCCGGTGAGGGAGTGCTCAGTGAAGAGGGGGCCAAAACCGTGCCCCGATCGCAGGCCTACTGGGTGGTGGATCCCCTTGATGGCACTACCAATTTTGCCTCCGGCATCCCCTACTGGGCCATATCTATGGCGCGCTTTGAAGCCGGCCGCCCCGTACTGGCGGTGCTGGATGTGCCGCCGCTGCGGCAGCGCATCGTGGCGATCCGCGGCCAGGGAGCCTGGCGCAATGGGCGTCCCCTGTCCCCCCCATCGCATCAGATCCAAGCCGCCGAGTGCGCCTCCCTCTGCAGTCGCTCGATAGGGGTGCTGCAGAAGCTCCCCAACCAGAGGTTCCCTGGAAAAATCCGCCTACTGGGGGTTGCCAGCCTCAATCTGGTGAGTGTGGCCATGGGCCAGACGGTTTCTGCCCTGGAAGCCACACCCAAGATCTGGGACCTTGCCGCGGCCTGGTTGGTGCTCAGCGAGCTCGACTGCCCGATGCGCTGGCTGGGGCGGTCGCCAGAGGCCATCGCCGCCGGCTCAGACCTCTCGGCGGCTGACTTCCCTGTGCTGGTGGCCGACAGGCCGGAAACGTTGAGCCGCTTCATGCCCTGGGCCGAGGCCTTGAACAGCTAATCGTTGGTTCGCCTCCACCCAGGTGTTATGGTTGTGGACTGCGCGCAAGGGAGAGATGCCCA
>NZ_JAGQCQ010000059.1:0-14610 GCF_024346275.1 Cyanobium sp. BA20m-p-22 | reverse complement strand
CTCCTGAGGGCAGATTCTCACGCGTTACTCACCCGTCCGCCACTAACCCGAAGGTTCGTTCGACTTGCATGTGTTAAGCACGCCGCCAGCGTTCATCCTGAGCCAGGATCAAACTCTCCGTTGTAGTCAAGTCCTCTTGGCTTGCGCCTCAACCTGATTTGCTTCTCACCCGCTTCTACCCACTGGCGTAGGTGTCGCAGTTGGAGCCCCTTCCTCTGACAGAAGGTTGCAAAGAGTGCATTCAGAAATTTCTTTCCTCTTGACTTTCCCGAATCTCAGATCCGGTCGCGCTCGCCTCTCCTATCGGCACACCAGCTCCTGTTCCCTCGTGAGAAGGCAACAAAAGCCAACCCATAGGCGCGTCACGCTTTGTTTCTTTTTGACGGGACCTCACACCTTCACTGCTATTTCGCCACTTACCCAACCTTCCGCAGCCTCCCTCTCAGGTGGCGCAAGAACCCAGGTCAATGACGCAGTGAAAGCGTCAGTTCCTAAACTTTTTAGTTGTCCAGGTGCTTCCGCTTCCTCCCCCCTCTCGGGAAGCTCTCGGCGGAACGTTGCCTCTCGGCAACTTAGAAAACCTACAACACCGGTCGCTCTCGCTTCCCCTGCTGTCGGCCTGCTCGCTTGGGCATCTCTCCCTTGCGCGCAGTCCACAACCATAACACCTAGGTGGGCCCTCAGGCAAGAAAAGGTGTCCTCTGTGACAGCGGCTTTGGGCCGGTGCCCTCCCGGATCCCATAAAAAAAGCTGCAGCAGAGGCTGCAGCTTGGGGAATTTGGCCTGGGAGGGCCCCTGTGGGGCCCTGGAAGAGCCGGGTCAGAACAGGCCGAGGGTGAGCGACTTATCGATGGGCAGGGCGGCACCAATGCCCAGATAGATGGCAAACGCGGTGCCGAACAGGAACACACCCATCGCTACGGGACGGCGGAAGGGGTTCTGGAACTTATTGAAGCTCTCGATGAAGGGCACCAGCATCAGACCCAGGGGGATCATGGTCTGAAGGGCAATCCCCAACAGCTTGTTGGGAACCACACGGAGGATCTGGAACACCGGATAGAGGTACCACTCGGGCAGAATTTCCAGCGGGGTGGCGAAGGGATCGGCCTTATCGCCCAGCATGGCCGGATCGAGCACGGCCAGGCCCACCAGGCAGCCGATGGTCCCGAGGATGACCACCGGAAACATGTAGAGGAGGTCGTTGGGCCAGGCTGGCTCGCCGTAGTAGTTGTGGCCCATGCCCTTGGCCAACTTGGCGCGCAGGCTCGGATCGGTGAGGTCTGGCTTCTTAAGGATGTGCATGGATAGCTCCTGGAGCAGGGATCTCTGGGGACTGGGAAATGAGCTTAGAAGGAACTGACGGTTGACCCGTTGGAGGGAACCAACAGGTTCATGGGGTCACAAGGGGCCGGAAATTCCCTGTTTGCGAATCATCAGGAAGTGCATGAGCATGAAAACTGCCAGCAGCCAGGGCATCACGAAGGTGTGCAGGCTGTAGAAACGGGTGAGGGTGGACTGGCCAACGCTCTCGCCGCCGCGGAGCAGCTCAACCATGAAGTCGCCGATCACTGGCACAGCTGCCGGAACACCTGAGACGATCTTCACGGCCCAGTAGCCAAGCTGGTCCCAGGGGAGGGAGTAGCCAGTGACACCAAAGGACACGGTGATGACAGCCATGGTCACGCCGGTGACCCAGGTGAGCTCGCGTGGCCGCTTAAAGCCTCCGGTGAGATACACGCGAAACACGTGCAGGATCAGCATGAGCACCATCATCGAGGCGCTCCAGCGGTGCACTGAGCGGATCAGCCAGCCGAAGCTGACATCGGTCATCAGATACTGCACCGATGCGTAGGCCTCGGCCACCGTGGGCTTGTAGTAAAAGGTCATCGCAAACCCAGTGGCGAACTGGATCAGGAAGCAGACCAGGGTGATGCCGCCCAGGCAATAGAAAATATTGACGTGGGGCGGGACATACTTGGAGGAGATGTCGTCGGCAATTGACTGGATCTCAAGGCGTTCCTCGAACCAGTTGTAGACCGGGTTAGCAGCCTGTCCGGAGTTTCCAGCAGGTGTGTTCGCCATGCAGCTGGTGGGGTAATTGCGAAAGTCTACCGATGATCAAGAGCAGCTCGTGAGTGCCCAGCCCCCCAGGCCCAGGCCTTCTCAACCCTTTGCAACAGGCCGGTCCAAGGCCAGACATCCGCTGCGGATCCTGCTGCTGGTGGCATTGCTGGCCCTCAGCCTGCTGGCCGGGCCAGCCAGGGGGACCCTGGCCCTCAGTGACACCCAGCAGCTGGTGGTGGAGGCATGGCGCCTGGTGAACCAGAGCTATGTGGATCCCGCTCGCTTCGACCAAGTGCACTGGAAGCGCCTGCGCCAGAAGGCCCTCGAGCAACCCATCTCCAGCTCAAGCGACGCCTATGACGCCATCGAGGCGATGCTCACCCCCCTGGGCGACCCCTACACCCGGCTGCTGCGACCGGGCGACTACGCCACCCTGCGCTCCAACACCCAGGGCACGGTTACCGGAGTTGGGCTGCAGCTGGGCCTGCGCAGCCCCGATCAACAAATCGTTGTGATCGCCCCGCTGGATGGCTCCCCCGCCTCTGAAGCCCAGATCCCCAGCGGTGCAGAAGTGGTGCAGGTGGATGGCAAGGCCAGTGAGGCCCTTGGACTCGAGCAAACAGCCGCCGCCCTGCGGGGCCCAGCCGGCAGCAGGGTGCTGGTGCAACTCACCATCAGGGGAAAGCCCCGGGAAGTGGAGCTGGAACGGCGCCAGGTGGAACTGCGGCCGGTGCGCAGCAAGCGGCTGCGGGTGGGCGACCACACCCTGGGGTACCTGCGGATCACCCAATTTTCCGAACCGGTGCCCGAGGCCGTTCAGGAAGCCCTGGCAGATCTCAACGGCAAGGGCATCGAGGGCCTGATTCTGGATCTGCGCAACAATTCCGGTGGCCTGGTGAGTGCGGGGCTGGCGGTGGCGAACGACCTGCTCGATGGGGCTCCGATTGTTGAAACCCAGGACCGCAATGGGCTCAGCTCCCCCCAGCAGGCAAGCCCTGGCCAGCTCTTCGACGGACCGATCCTCACCCTGGTGAACGCGGGCACCGCCAGCGCCAGCGAAATCCTGGCGGGGAGCCTCCAGGACACCGGCCGCAGCGAGCTGGTGGGGGCCCGCACCTTCGGCAAGGGACTGATTCAAACCCTCATCCCCCTTGGCGACACCAGCGGCCTGGCCGTAACGGTGGCCCGCTACCTCACGCCCAGCGGTCGCGACATCCAAAACCAGGGCATTGAACCCGATGTGGTGCTGCCCCAGCCCGAACCCCTCGATCCCGGCGGCGAAGGCGACAGTTGGCTCGAACAGACGGGCCGCTTGCTGGCAGGCCGCCTGGACGGGAACCAATAAAGATGGGGGAACGCACCTATCACGACCCGCTGCACGGAGCGATCCGCCTCGATGGCGCCGACCCGGCCGAAGCCCTGGTCATCGACCTGATCGACACCGCCCCCTTCCAGCGCCTGCGCCGGGTGCGCCAGCTGGGGCCAGCTTTTCTGACCTTCCACGGAGCCGAATCGAGCCGCTTCACCCATTCCCTGGGGGTGTTGCATCTGGCCCGGCTGGCCCTCGGCCAGCTGGAGCGCCGCAATCCCGCCCTGGCCGAGCACCGGGCCGTGCTTTACGCCGCGGCCCTGCTCCACGACGTGGGCCATGGCCCCCTGAGCCACTCCGGTGAAGAGATGTATGGGCTGCACCATGAAGCCTGGTCGGGTCGCCTGATCCGGGAACACCCGGCACTGCGCGACCGGCTAGAGACCTATGCCCCTGGCACCGCAGGGGCCGTGGCCGCCCTGCTGGAGCACGGCCAGTACCCCAACGCCGCGATCCAGGCCCTGGTGAGCAGCCAGCTCGACTGCGACCGACTCGACTACCTGCTGCGCGACAGCTACAGCACCGGCACGGCCTACGGCAAGCTTGATCTCGAACGGATCCTGGCAGCCCTAACCCTGGCCCCCGATGGCCAACTGGCCATCACCCCCAAGGGACTGATGGCCGTGGAGCACTACCTGGTGGTGCGCAATCTGATGTACCGGAGCGTCTACAACCACCGGCTCAACGTGGTGTGCAACTGGCTGCTGCGCCAGACCATCGCCAGCGCCCGCAGGCTGGGGCCGGCAGAGGTTTGGGCCGACCCGGTGATGGCCCGTTGGCTGTGGCATTGCGATGGGCTCGATCTCGAGACCTTCCTGGCCAACGACGACATCCGCACCGGGTATCACCTGATGCGCTGGATGGAGGAAGGCCCTGCGGAGCTGCAGGCCCCTTGCCGCCGACTGCTGGAAAGACGGCTGCTCAAGGCCACCGCAGTAAGCCACCTGGAGCCGGGCCGGCGGATGGAGCTGCTGGCTGCAGCCCGTCAATTGAGTGAAGCTGCAGGATTAAACGCCGAAACCAGCTGTGGTCTGGAGCAGCGCCAGAACCGCGGGTACCACCCCTATGAAGGCGGCTTGCGGCTCTGGGATGGCGAGCACCTCCAGGCCCTGGAGCAGCGCTCTGCCCTGGTGCAGAGCCTCACCATCCCAGTGGAACTGGCCTGGCTGATCCACCCTGCCGAGGTGGCGCCTAAGTTGCGCAAATTGGTGGGCCGCTGAGCAGGGACGCCGCTGGGGAGCCATCTATGGGAGCAGATTCGGGAGCAGAGCTGATTCCAGCCCAGGCGGGCCAGGGGCTGCACCGGCTAGTGCTGCCTGCTCCAGCGGCCATCCACAGCGGCCAGGTAGCGCCGCTGCAGGAAGCCGCCGCCCTGGTGCAGTCGGCCGTGGCCAGTGCGCGTCTGCTGGGCAGCGGTGGGCCCCGGGGCCTGCTCCAACTCGAGGCCGGATCCTGGCGTCTCAGCCTGGGCCAGCTAAGCGAACTGCGCGACACCCTGGCAGGCCTGGAGCTGGAGCTGGCCAACCTCTGCAGCAGTAACCCCCAGACCCATGTGGCGGCAGCGGCCCTGGGGATCGAAAGCCAGTGGCCGGCCCATTCAACCCCCAGGGGGAATGGCCCGGGCGACCCCGATCCTGAGCTGGTGGTGCACCGGGGCACCCTGCGCTCCGGCGATCATCTGCAAACCCAGGGGACCCTCCTGGTGCTCGGGGATGTAAATCCCGGGGCGCGAATTTCCGCCGCCGGGCACGTACTGGTGTGGGGGCGTCTGCGGGGCACCGCCCATGCCGGCTGCAATGGCGACACCGGAGCGAGGATCGTGGCCCTCCAGCTCAGGCCCCTGCAGCTCCGCATTGCCACAACCGTCGCCCGGGGGCCAGATGGATCCCCACCAGCCGGCCTTGCCGAAGAGGCCAAGATCGTCAATGGAGCCATCCAGATCGACCCGGCCCAGCCAGGCTGGCCGCTCAGCGGTTGATCAGCCCCAGGCCGCCCAGCAGCCCCGCCCCGGCCATGAACCAGAGCGGCGAAATGCGGCTTCGCAGCATCAGCACACACACCAGCACCGAAACCAGCACGCCGGCTGCGTTGGTGTCAGCCGTGCGCAGAATCTTCAGGCCCACCGCAAACAGAATTCCCAAGGTGATCGGCCCCAGGCCCTGCTCGAAGGCACGGCGCCAAGGGGAATGCTCCAGCCGCTTCCAGCTGAGGCAGGCCAGCACCATCACCAAGGTGGATGGCAAGAGGATGGCCGCCTCGGCGCCGTAGGCACTGAGCAGCGCCCAAAAAGGCCCTTCCGGCCAGCTCGCGCCCAGGCCAATCAAGCCCACCAACATCGAGCTGGGGCCCGGCGCCGCTTCAGCTAAGGCGTAGAGATCGGCGAACTGGGCATTGCTGAGCCAGCAGAACTGATCAACCGCCAGGTGGTGATACTCCGCCAGCAGGGTGTTGCCGCCGCCCAGGGAAAACAGCGACAGGGACAAAAACTGCCCGAGCACCTGGAGCAGGGTGCCCAGGTCGGAGAGCCGGGCTGGCGTACAGGCGGCAGCGGCAAGCAGCTCGCTCATGGCTGGGCAGGCCGCCGGGGCCAGTACCAGACCATGGCCACCGGAGCAGAGATCAGCACTACCGGAATCAAGCGCAGGTGCAACCAGGTGAGGGCCACAAAGACTGCCGCCGCCAGAACCAGGGCAAACCAATCCTTGGTGTATTGGTCAAGAAT
The DNA here is from genome assembly GCF_024346275.1 of Cyanobium sp. BA20m-p-22. NCBI lineage: Bacteria > Bacillati > Cyanobacteriota > Cyanophyceae > Synechococcales > Prochlorococcaceae > Cyanobium > Cyanobium sp. BA20m-p-22. The sequence goes on along the minus strand of NZ_JAGQCQ010000059.1, from coordinate 8,455 downwards.
CTTGAATCCCATCGAGAGAGCCATCCCGGCCGCCGCCGCTACCACCCCAGCAAGCACCCGATCGACCGCAGGGATGCCGTGGAGCTGGAAATAGGCCAGGCCTACCGCCATCAGCAGGGTGAAGGGCACCAGCAACATGCCGGCCAGGGCCACCAGGGCACCGGCCAGGCCATGGAACTCGGCGCCGATATATACGGCCATGTTGATCTGGTTGGGCCCGGGGAAAAGGCGGGCCACGGTGAGGCCGGTGAGGAACTGCTCGTTGGTCATCCAACTGCGCTGCTCCACGACGATCCGCTGGCTCCAGGCGGACAGCCCACCACCAAAGGCTGAGAGGGCCACCTGGAGCATGCCCCAGAACAACTGGTCCAGGCTGGGACGGGGCGCCAATTTGGGCTCAGTCATGCACAAAATGGGGGTCGGGTGGCAATTCGCCCTCCTCATGCAGGCTCGGATCGAGGGGATCGGGGGCCTGGTATTTCTTGGCGGCATCCCAGTCAGCCTGGAAGGTGCTGCGCAGCCTGGCCACCACCTCCGGGGCGTCGGATTCGATGCCGAGTTCCCGGCGCAGGTCGAAGGCACTGCGATCGATATTCATCGAACCGGTCTGGGCGTAGGTGCCATCCACCAGCAACAGCTTGGCGTGCAGTTTCAGGTGTTTCTGGCGCCGCACCTTCACCCCGAACCTCTCCATCACCCGCAGGGAGGAGAAGGTGTCGTAGATGTCCCAATAGGAGATGCCGTGCTTGCCACCGCAGAGCAAGCGCACCTTCACCCCCCGCTCTCGGGCGGAGATGATCCGCTCGAGGATCACCGCATCCACGAATTTGGGATGCTGAATCCAGAGGGTTTCGCGGGCCAGATCAATGATTCGGGCCATCTGGCCGCGGCTATGCACACTGCTCCAAACCAGGCCCACGTGCAGGTTGGGATGGAAAAAAGTGCGGGCCCAGTCGGCCTCAAAGCCGGCAATCACCTCCTCGACCACCGGCGGGGCGTGGCTGACGATGCCGTAGTCGCGGGTTTCGGTGAAGTATTTGTCGCTGAGGTTGAAGGTGGAAATCAGGGCGCAGGAGCGATCCACCACCATCGATTTCTCGTGGGTCACCGGAAAGGCCTCGCTGGTCCAGGCCACCTCGATGCCCCATTCGCCCAGGCGGGCATGGGCCTCATCGTTCCAGCGGTCTCCGCCGGAGGTGTGGGGATTGAGCATCACCCGCACCTGCACGCCGCGCTGGTGGGCCCGCAGCAGGGCCTGCTCGATCTCCTCAGACTGCAGCTTGAACTGCTTGAGCAGCAGCGACTCCCGGGCGCCATCGATCAGGGCCACCACGGCCCCAGCCCCGTCATCGGGCATGACCAGCAGCTGCTGGTGAAGATGCTGGGGGGAGGAGGGATCCTTGGGCTCGGTCATCCCTGCGGTGGAGGGGGCTGACCCGTTGTAATCCAAGGGTCCCGGACGGCGATGCCAGCACCAAGACATCCGTGCCAGTAGTTAGGCCTTAACCTTTGGCCACTCCAGCCTCCGTTGTGACCGCCCCGTCTACCCGCTACATCCTGATCTGCTCCGGCAAGGGGGGCGTGGGCAAAACCACCCTCACCGCCAACCTGGGCATCGCACTGGCCAAGCAGGGAGCCCGCACCGCCGTGCTCGATGCCGACTTCGGCCTGCGCAATCTCGACCTGCTGCTGGGGCTGGAGAACCGGATCGTCTACACCGCCCAGGAGGTGCTCTCGGAAAGCTGTCGGTTGGAGCAGGCCCTGGTGAAACACAAGCAGGAGCCAAACCTGGCCCTGCTGCCGGCGGGCAACCCGCGCATGCTCGAGTGGCTGCAGCCCGATGACATGAAAAAGATCGCAGCCCTGCTCGGCGACCACTTCGACTTTGTGCTCATCGACGCCCCCGCTGGCATTGAGGGCGGCTTCAAGAACGCCATGGCTGCTGCCCGCGAAGCGATCGTGGTGACCACGCCGGAGGTGTCGGCGGTGCGCGATGCCGACCGGGTGATCGGCCTCCTCAACAGTGAAGGGGTGAAGCCCATCCAGCTGGTGCTCAACCGGGTGCGGCCCAAGATGATGGCAAACCAGGAGATGCTCGCGGTGAGCGATGTCACCGACATCCTGGCCCTGCCCCTGCTGGGTCTGGTGCTGGAAGACGAGCAGGTGATCGTGAGCACCAACCGCGGTGAGCCCCTCACCCTCAATGGCAATGGTTCCCCGGCCGCCCGGGCCTACTCCAACGTGGCTCGCCGACTCCTGGGCGAAGACGTGCCCTTGATCGACCCCAGCAAGGAGCGCCAGGGCATCCGCGCGACGATCGGGCGGCTGATGCAAACCAAGATCTTCTGAAGCCGATGACCCTGCGCGATGTGATCAACAAACTTCTGGGCCTGCAACCCGCCAGTGCCAACACTGCCAAGCAGAGGTTGCAGCTGGTGCTTGCCCACGACCGCAGCGACCTCAACCCCGAATTGCTGCAGCAGATGCGTCGGGAGATTTTGGAGGTGGTGAGCCGCTATGTCGAAATCGACCTAGAAGAAGGCGACGTCACCCTGGAGACGGAAGACCGGGTAACAGCCCTGGTGGCCAATTTGCCGATTCGGCGCGCCAAGGTGCCCTTCCCCCCTGTCGAACCCACCTTCCAGGCCAAGCTCAGCTCCTGATTTCAGCAAGGCGCCACGGGCAGCCATAAAGCTCCAAGCAAGTGTGGGAAAGCTGAAGCAACCGCATTCAGGCCACCATGGGCGACATGGGCGAAACTGCCAAGCCAGCAATCACGGCTGCTATAGGCATCACCCGGGCAGAGATGCGGGTGCTGCAAGAACTGGAACAGGGCCACAGCAACAAGGCGATTGCCGCCGCCCTGATCGTCAGTCCCCGCACCGTGGAAAGTCACATGGCGAATTTGCTGGCTAAAACCGGCTGCCAAAGCCGCACCCAGCTCCTGCTATGGGCGATCGGCGGGAGATCGGCAGGCGATAAAGTTCTATGGGAAGGGCAGGTTTGACCACTTCCACTGCCGGCTTAGCTCAGTGGTAGAGCAGCGCTTTTGTAAAGCGAAGGCCATCGGTTCAAATCCGTTAGCCGGCTTCTGGTGATTTCCTGGTCCACCCCGTCCCTGAGCCCATGCTCCCTAACCCCTCCCATCGATTCGGCGGCTGGCGGCTGCAGCTAGCAAGTTTTGCCGGCCTGCTCGCGCTGGCGCTGCAACTGGATCACCCAGGCCCTCTCCACGCCCAGTCGAACTCCCCGGATCAAACGCAAACGACCAAGCCAGCCGCTGGGGCCGCCTCGACCAGTGCCAAGGAACAGGCCCTGCTCGAGAAAATCCGCCAACTCAAGGCCCCCCGTTGGAAAACCTTTGGCCCCTGCCGCTACGACTGGAGCGCCTGGCGAATCGCTGAGGGAGGCGTGCGCACCACCACCAGCATCTGCGGATCCCCGGAAGTGACCAGCAAGGTGGCGGTTCACTGCGAAACCCTGCGGGTGAGCCGCCAATCCAGCGAGGGAACCTGGGGCGAATGGCGCCTGCCCCTATCCCTGGAGGAATCCAAGGGAGAAGGAGCGGAAGACCTGATGGTGGCCAACCTCTGTGCCAATGCCAAACCCCTACCTGCGGCCGTCAGCGAACCGCCGGGCGTCCCGCCAGCAGCCAAATCGCCAAAACCAGCAGCGTCCAAGGCAAAGCCCTGAGATCCAGCAGGGCAGGCAGCACCTGCAGAAAAGGCTCCATCAACCAGTGGAAGGCAGCCACCGCCAGAAGCACCACCAGGAAAAGGGCTGCCATGCGATCGCTCAAATCCCTGGAGGCAGTAGAGCACCAGCCCGCAAGACCTGCCAGCCCCCTCCCTCCCGCCAGGCCAGCACGGTGCTGGCCATGCCCCCGGCCTCCGGCCAGGGCATGGGGCCTAGCAGCGGCACATCGGCAAACTGCCGGGCCGCCTCCTCTGCCGTGGTAGCGGGGGGCAGACCGGAAACATTGGCACTGGTGGTGGCCAGCGGTCCACTGAGCTCCAGCAGGACCAGGGCCTGAGGGCAGGCCGGCAGCCGCAACCCCAGGCTGCCACCGCCTGGGTTGAGGGCTTCGGCCACGGGGCCAATGGCCGGCAGCACCAGGGTGACTGCCCCCGGCCAAGCCCAGGCCGCCATCGCCAACCACTCGGGCCGAGCCGGGCGGCCGATGGACCCCAGCAAGGCCTCGGCATTGGCGGCCATCAGAATCAGGGGCTTCTCGGCTGGGCGGTGCTTCAGGGCCCAGAGTTGGTGGGCCTGGCTGGGACAACTCGCCAGGGCAGGCAAGGTGTCCGTGGGGAACAGGGCAGCCGATCCCCCCAGCAGGTGGGCGGCCAGATCCGGGGGAGCAAGGGTGGGCAAGGGGTCAGACATCAAGCCAGCATCGCCGGGCCGAAACAAAGCGCTGCTGGCCCTCCAGGTCGAGATGGGCTCGCACCTGCTCCAAACCCGCCAACGTCAGCAGCTCGATCACCGCCGCGCTTTGGTCGTGATGGTGCTCCAGCAGCAGCAGCCCACCAGGGGCAAGGGCGGCCCTGGCGCCCTGAGCCAAAGGCCGCAGGGCGCCAAGGCCATCGGCACCGCCATCGAGGGCAAGGCCGGGCTCGTGCTCCCGCACCCCCGGCTCCAGCGCAGCCCACACCGCCGTGGGGATGTAGGGCGGATTGCTCACCACCAGCTGCAGTTGTCCCCACAGGGGCCGCAGCGGCTGCCACCAGCTGCCCTCCAGCAGCCGCACCCGATCGCCCACCCCCGCCCGCTCCAGATTGACGCTCGCCTGAGCAAGAGCTGCGGGGCTGGAGTCCACAGACCAACCGCTACTGGTGGGCCAGGCCAGGGCCAGGGCCAGGGCCAAACAGCCCGAACCGGTGCCCAAATCTGCCCATGGACCCGGGCAGTCTGGAGCCAGCTCCAGGGCCAGCTCAACCAGCAGCTCCGTTTCCTGACGCGGAATCAACACCCCCGGGCCCACAAGGAGTTCGAGGTCGCGCCAGGGGCAGCGACCCACCAGATATTGCAGGGGTTCGGCGGTGTAGAGATGGCGACTCCAAAGCTCCTCTATGTAGCTGGGATCCACCCTGAGCCGCACGAGCTGCTTGGGGTGCAACCGCAGCTGCTGCTGCTCGCGCCAGGGGATACCGCCAGCGAGGTCCACCAGCCAGTCAAAATCAGCCGGATGGCCGCCCAGGGCCAGCTGGCGACGGCGCCAGGCCAACCACCAGTTGCCATTGAGCTCAGTTGCCATTGAGGTCACTTGCCACCTAGCTCACTCGCCACCTAGCTCACCCCCGCTTGAGCTCGACGCAGCCATGGCCCCAGGCTAGATCGGCCGCCAACACAGGCCCGGCTCCGCCCTCACCAGGCCCCCCAGCTCGAGGGCCAGCAGCCTGGGCGCCACCTCGGCAGCGGGCTGCTCCAAGCTGAGGCACAACTGCTCGAGGGAGGCGCCACGGCCCAGGGCCGCCAACAGGGCTGAATCCCCAGGCGGCGAAGCGCTTAGCGGCGACGTATCGGATTGGCGAGGCGCGAGGGGACCCGCACCCAGCTGGCGAATCAGATCGGCGGGATCCAGCAGCACCGTTGCATCCTGGGCGAGCAGACGGTTGCTGCCGGCAGCAGAGGCCTTGCCGGCATCGGCAGGCACCACCCAGAGGGGCAACTCCTGTTCCATGGCCAGGGCCGCGGAATGGAGGGCGCCACTTTTGAGGGGACACTCCACCACCACCACGCCAGCGGCGAGCCCAACCTGAAGCCGGTTGCGAGCAGCAAAGTGACCGGCCTGAACCGCGGTGCCCGCTGGCAACTCACTCACCAGCAGTCCCCGAGCCGCCACCTCAGCCTGCAGCTGCTTGTGGTGCCTTGGGTACACCCGCTCCAGGGGCGTGCCCAAAACCGCCACCGGCTGCCCCCCCTGAGCCAGGCAACCCCGGTGCACCGCCCCGTCAATCCCTTCCGCCAAACCACTCACCACGGGCCAGCCGGCCTGGGCCAGGGCCGCCCCAATCGCCTCCGCCATTGCCAGCCCATGCAGGGAGGGGCGCCTGGTGCCAACCACCGCGATGGCTTGACGGCGGCGCAGCAGGGGCCACAACCAACCTTTGCCGCGCCAGTGAAGACGCAGGGGCGGCCGCTCCAGCGCCAGCAGCTCGGGGGGAAAGGCCGGATCGGCGGGCAGCAGCACCCGCCTCCCGCCCTGGAGTTGTCGAGCCACCTCTGGCAAGGGATCTGGCCCCCAATGGGCCCGATACCGCTCCAATTGCCGGCAGCCCGGCGATCCCATACCCGCCAGGCCAGCAAAGGCTTCGGCAGGAGAGGCCCAGGCCGCCCCCCAGCCGCAGAAGTTGTCCCGAATAGCCACCAGGCGGCTGGGGCCCACCCCCGGGCATCCAGACCAAAGCAGCCACCAGAGCCTTTGCTCCAGACTCCAGCCAGCGGCATCGGCGGCCCGCAGCAGGGGACGACGCTGCTTGGCTGAGGGCTTGGCTGAGGGCTTGGCTGGAGGCTTGGCCGAGGGATTGGCTGAGGGATTGGCTGAGGGATTGGCTGAGGGCGAGGAGGATCGAGGGAGCGCGGCAGCCGGGGCCATGCCATTTCAGTACAGGTGTACTGATCTTAGACCGATCCAGCCACCAGGATTGCCACCGCGGCCTCGAGGTCGGCTGGCAGCTTGCGCATCAGCCGCTGGCGCCCCGGCTCCCCAACCCCATCGACCAACACCAGCTCCACCATGGCCTCGGCTGCCACCACCCCATCCACGCCTAAAAACAGGCTGCGCCAAGGGATTTTGAGGCCGCGCCGGGGCATCACTTCGCTCCAGATCCGAACGGCATCGCCATGCAGCAAGGCCCGGCGGTAATCGATGGCCAGGCTGACCACTGGCAGTTCCAGGCCCCTGGCCGAGAGTTCGCTGTAGGCAACACCGGCCTTTGCCAGGGCTTCAACCCGGGCCTCCTCCAGCCAAGCCACATAGGCGCCATGCCACATCACACCGGCATGGTCTGCGTGCTGGGGCAACACCGTTCGCTCCAGAATCCAACCCCCATCCGTAGGCTGCAGGGAAGACCGTTTCATCGTTTAACTCCCGTGTTTCGCAACGTACTGATCGCCGATTCCGGCAAGGGCCACGTTGAGGAGATGGTGCGCATGCTGCGCGACATCCCCACAGTTCGCCAAGCCCGCTTCAACCTGCTGCACGTAGTGCCCGAGCAGGTTGGCGAAAGCTTCACTGAGCACTCCCAGAAGGCAGCCGGCATTGCCGCTGAAGCGGTGCTGCGCCTGGGCCTCGACCCCGGGGAGGTGAACACAATCATCCGCCAGGGCGACACCAAGCAAACGGTGCTCAAGGTGGCCGATGAACTCAACAGCGACCTCATCGTGATGGGCTCCCGCGGCATGAACCGCCTCCAGGCCATCCTCAGCAACAGTGCCAGCCAATACGTTTTCCAGCTCTCCACCAGGCCGATGCTGCTGGTGCGCGACGACCTCTACATCCGCCATATCAACCGGGTGATGGTCACCATCGACGGCACCGGCGTGGGGGACAACGCCCTCAAGCTGGCCTGTGAACTGGTGCGGGACATCCCCGGGGGCACCCTGACCGGCGTGCATGTGAGCCGTCAAGAGATCACCCCATCAAGGGGGGGCAAATCCCCTGCCGAAGAGACTGTGGGCAAGGCGATCCAGCGGGCCCGTGCCTTCGGCGTGGAGCTGACCACCGTTCAGCGCAGTGGCGATGTGGGCCGCATGGTCTGCGCAGCCGCCGAAGAGCTCAAGGCCGACCTGCTGGTGATCGCCTCCCAGGACCGACGCCCGGTGGTGGCGCGGGGGCTGGTGGACATCGACCGCCTGCTGGGCAGCTCGGTGAGCGACTACATCCGGGTACATGCCCCAGCCCCAGTCCTGCTCGTGCGCGAGCCGGAAGGCAGGAGTTAGCCGCCCTGGCGGCTGTTGGTCTGGATGTAAAGAATTATCAGGAAGACCGCAGGAACCAAAACGAATAAAAGGCTGGCGACAAAGCCGAGGTCGTTGGTTTCCATAACTGAGGGGGAAGTGCTGGGAGGGTATCACCGCCGAATGGACGGTTTTCAGGAGGCTTCATCGCTCGTTGCGGTTGGCTCCTCCAGGGCGCCCTCCTGCTCGGGGGGAACGGGCCAGGCCGTGGGGCCGGGCGGCAGGGCCTGGGCCCTGGCTGCGGCCAGCAGGGCCTCCTGATCGGGCAAGCCCACCTGGGGACGGGTGAGCACCAGCACCGACTCCTGAACCAGGGCCTGACAGGCCAGTCGCCAGGTCTGGGGGCGGCGGCGCAGTTTCTGGTCTTCCACGACGGTGCGTTCACTCAGCGCCTGGCTAGCGCCACCCTCCGGAACGGCCACAAAACAGGTGATGCATTGGCCGCAGCCGCCGCAGTTGCCCAGGGTTCCCTTGAGCCCGTAGAGCTGGATGC
>NZ_JAGQCQ010000058.1:0-14741 GCF_024346275.1 Cyanobium sp. BA20m-p-22 | reverse complement strand
TTGCCCCCTGAGCCAGAACACTCACCGTCATCTGCTCACCATCGTCCTCGGCGCGGACCGAGACAACCCATGAAACGCTTCACCGCCCCCCTGATCGCCACCGCAGCAGGTGCAGTCATGCTGCTGGACACAAGTCCCGTCCTTGCCCATGGCGCCGCCGCTGGTGGGGCCCTGGGTGGCTTAACCCACCCCTTGCTCGGCTTCGATCACCTGTTCATGTTGATGGCCGTGGGCACCGCCGCCTCCCTGATCTCTGCCCGCCTGCTGGTCTGGGCGCTGGCGGGGGCAGTTCTCGGCGCGGCCATCGGTCTGGCTGGCTTGAATCTTCCTTCTGCTGAAGTTATGGCGGCACTTTCCATTTCTGCGGTGGCTGGTTTGAGCCTGCTGGCAGGCAAGGCCGTCGGGACGGCCGACGCCAATGGGCCGATCAGCATCAGGCGCGCAGTGGTTGGCGCAGTAGTTGGCTCAGGGGTTGCCATTCACGCCATGCTCCATGGCCTGGAGGCCCCGCAAGAGGGCAATACCTTGATCTGGTGGAGTGGCGCCCTGCTCAGTTCTGCCCTGGTGTGCGCTGGGACCTGCCTGCTCCTGAAGAAACTGCCCCCATCCCTTACCAAGGCAGCAGCAATCACCTTGATTGCGATCGGAGGCCTACTTGCCATAGGCCAAGTTGGCCTTTTGGCCGGTTGAAGGATCCCAGTCTTTTGGCAGGGGGCGACCGACGCTGACACGTCGACGCAAGGCCGAGCTGCTGGGTGGTGATCAGAGCTCGCAGGGCGTGCTGCTCAGGCAGTCGACCAGCTTGTACCAGGCGGCGCAGCACCGAGATCAGCTCGGCATCAATCAGGTCTGGGGCCTGGAGGTTGGCTTCCGCAAGCCGGGCGCTGGCGGCGCCGTGGATTAACAGTGCCTCCACCAGAACCGAAGCATCTGCCAGAACCGAAGCATCCACCACCTCAACTCAAGTGGCCAGATTCCAGTCAGCGTCTCGCTAGGTTGGCATGAAAGCGGTACTGGCATGAACAGCTCGCGGCTGGTGGCAAAGCAGGTCGGCGCGAGCGGCCAGATCTCCCTTGGTAAGGAGTACGCGGGGCGCACCGTGTTGATCGACAGCAGCGAGCCTGGCGTGTGGGTAATCAAGACAGCGCAGACCATTCCAGATTCTGAACTCTGGCTCCATCAGCCGGAATCATCTGCTCGGCTTGATCGGGCTTTGCTGGCCATGACCGAACCATCCAGCCCTGCTGATCTCGAGGCGCTGGAGCAGCACCTAAGCGGCACGTGATTCAGCTGGATTTCAACAACCCCGAATTCCAGGCCAATTTGTTCGCGCTCAACAAACCGGACGCCTGGGCTGTCTTCAAGACACTCAAACTCCTGCAGGCGATGACTTGGGAGCAGATCCAAGCCAGCAAAGGCCTGCATTGGGAATTGATCCAGAGCCGCCAAGGGCCAGACGGTCAACGGCTCTACTCGATGCGCATCTCGCGCAGCTGCCGGGCCGTCGCCTGGCGCGATGGTCCATGGTTGCGCTTGCTCTCCCTTCACCCTGATCACGATTCGGCCTATCGATGAACGCCAGCGCCGGCCGGCATCAGGTGCTCATAGAAGCCAAGGATCTGCTCGGATTCGGCATTCACCAGGCGTAGTGGGCCACAACAGCCGTTTGATCGACCTCGGTGACCACAAACACGCGTGTTCTAGCGGCTCATGCCGATCAGCCAAATGGCGTGGGCCGCTTGCAGATCTTGCGCACCAACAGATTCCACCACATCAGCACCGGCGAGGTGTTTGGCTCGCTGAGGCCTACGGGGCGCTTCTCGGAAACCACCCCCTGGTACCCGCGCAGCCTCTATTCGGCCAGCAAGGCGGCCAGCGAACACCTGGTGAACGCGTGGCACCACACCTACGGCCCCTGGCAGTTTCCCGAGAAGCTGATCCCGGGCGATGGCCTCAACGTGCGCGACTGGCTGTTAGTGGAAGACCACGTGGATGCCCTACTGCGGCGGTTGGCTGGGGGTGCTGGCGGCGGCATCACGAATGCTGGAAAGGAATGACGCGCCGTTTCAATGTGGTGGTGGAGCGCTAGCGAAGGTTTTTTTGTGGCAACTGTGCCGTCTCTACCTGGAGGTGGAGGGTGATTCAGCCAGTGAGCTGGACTTTGTGGGTATTCAAAGGGTCTGTATTGAGGCGCGAGCCGCTGTCCAATGTTTGAAATGAACAAAACCAGCTAGCTAAATGGGTTTTACGGTCACTTACGCGAGTCCAGTAATGGGTCCTGGGATCGCGCAGCCAAAGATCGCTCCAGTTACTGGTAGATGATTACGCCCTGGTCTGCGGCTGATTGCATCAGCCGGCGATCAAAGCTGGCCAAGGTTGCGCTGAGCCGGAGAGCCAAGTCCAGGTAGGTGGCGTCATAACTAGAGAGGTTATGGGAACGGGCCAGAAGGATCACCCTGGATTGGACTTCCCTGGTGTCTTCTGCATCCGTGCAGATCGGCAAGCTGCGGAGCCTGGCCAGGAATAGATCGCTGGCACTCTGGGCGATGACACCGCGCCGCTCGGCTACCACCAGCGCATTGGCCACTTCAAGATGCCAGAGGCCCGGCACCCACCAGGCTTTCTCACCACAAGCGGCCAGGAGTCTGCTGGCCCTTTCTGCGTCACTGGCTTGCTCACGTTCAAACATCCAGGCCAGGGCCATGGAGGCATCAATCACGAGGGTCAACGTCGCCCCTCCTCCACGAAGTTCGCCAGGTCGGCATCTTGGACGCCGCGAATAAGCGGGAGAGCCTGCATCGCCTCGATGGCTACGGCTACGCCATGGCTGGAGAGATGTTGGTGGGGCACCAAGTCGGCCACGGGCTTACCCCGAACAGTGATCGTGAAGTGCTCGCCATGCTCCACGGCCCGCAGCAGCCGCGAGAGCTGGGATTTGGCCTCAAAGGCGCCGATGGAACGCTCCATAGCCTTTTGAGCTGGTTATTGAACTAGTTTACTTGGCTTGGGGAAGTGCTGCAGATATCCCGCCGAGCGCCGTGGTGCGCCGCCTGCTGGTCGAGAGCGACGTGCTGGTGTTCAACCTCGACAAGTGGAGCTGCGTCAGCGATCTCACCAGCATCGAGGCCCTGCCTCAGGCGGCCGAGAACCACGTGGACCGTTCGATCGAGGGTCCCGCCGCCTACGGCTCGATGAGCTCGCCGGACTTCGTCTACATCGACAGCAACGTGACCGGCACCTTCCATCTGCTGCAGGCGGTGCGCGCCCACTGGGAGCAGCTGCCATCCGAGCGCCGCTTCTCGGAAATCACCCCTTACGACCCGCGCAAGGCGGCCAGCGACCAGCTGGTGAACGCCTGGCACCACACCTACGGCCTGCCTGCCGGTGGCACTCACCAAGTGCTCGAACAATCTGCGGGCCCAGAATCTTCGATGTAAACGCTCATGGGTTCATCACTTCCACGGAGCAAAGCAGGCCGGGAGCCCGCGCCGCACGGGCGTCGGCGGTGAGCAGGGTGGCGCCCAGCTGTTCGGCTAGGGCGACGTAGAGCGCGTCGTAGGCGGTGAGATTGGTACGGAGTTCCCATGCCCGCGGCCATAGGTGGCGGCTGACATGTCGACGCATGCCGAGCTGCTGGCTGGTGATTAAAGCTCGCAGGGCGTGCTGCTCAGGTATTCGACCAGCTAAAACCAGGCGGCGCAGCACCGAGAGCAGCTCGGCATCAATCAGGTCTGGTGCCTGGAGATTGACATCCGCAAGCCGGGCACGAGCAGGGCCATCGATCAACAGTGCATCCACCAGAACCGAGGCATCCACCACCACCATCAGTGTTCAGCGCGGCTTTGGCGTAAGACCTCGAGCAGCTCGGCTGGGTCAATCTCAACCGAGGGCAACGCTTGGAGCAGCTCGGCGTTGTCAGCACGCCGGGCTGATTCGCTGAGCTCCTGCAACACGAAGGTGCTCAACGGCAATCCCGCGCGGCTGGCAAGCCGTTCCAGGCGTTCGGCTATGTCGTCTGGGACGTGACGGATATAGAGGGTGCGCGTCATGACAGCTTGCCAGCTGCTAGCAGCCTAGGGCCAGCATTGATCGCTGGCCACTGAGCTAGCCAGATCAGCTAGCCACTACAAACATGGATGCCACCTGGACCCTGCAGGACGCCAAGAACCGCTTCAGTGCGGTAGATGCGGCCGCCCGGGGCGAGCCTCAGAAGGTGACGTGCCGCGGCAAATGGGTGAGCGTGGTGCTCTCGGCCGAGGACTACCAGCGGCTGCAGCGCCTCGATGTGGCAAATGCGCCATCGCTGAACGAACTGTTGCTGCAGATGCCGCAGGACGACGAGGGCTTCGAGCGGATGCCGCTCACGCCGAGGGATTTCCCGTGTTCCTGATTGATGTTTCTGATTGACACGATGGTGCTCTCCGAGCTGCGACTGCGCAGGCGGGATCCGGGGGTGGTGGCCTGGATTGGCAGGCAGCGCCCGGAGGACTGTTTTTTGAGTGTGGTGAGTATCGGCGAGATCGAACGGGGCATTGCCCGAAAACGCACCAGCGATAACGGTTTTGCCCAGCAGCTGGCCGGATGGCTGGATCAGCTGTTGCGGTTGTATGGCGATCGGCTGCTGCCGGTGGACGTGGGGGTGGTGCGCCGCTGGGGCCTGCTTTCTGCCGAGATCGGCCACGACGGAGCAGACCTGCTGATCGCTGCTACGGCGCTGGAGCGGGGCCTCACGGTGGTGACACGCAACCTGCGGCACTTCACGCCCACGGGCGTGGCGACGATCAACCCCTGGCAAGAGAAGCTGGCATATTGAGCAGGCTCAGCTGAGCAGGCTCAACAGCCGCTGGAGTTTGCGGCGATTGTGCGTTCAGGCGGCAAGTCTGCCCTGATCAAGTCGATTTCGGAGTGTATCCAGTCGAGCAACGCGAGATCTCTCTCGAGCTGATTCCTGCGCCGTTCGGCGGCGAGATCGCGCCGCCCGTTGAGCATCGCGCCCAAATGGCGTGCCGTATTACACGACGCGGATAAAAACGAGCGGAAGGGAGACAACGCTGGGGGAGGGAGATGTGGCCCTAGGAGGAGAAAAGAGCGATCAGGCCAACAACGCTGCCGACGACGGCTTCCAGCAGGGCTTTGCCGTAAAACCCAGGCGCCACCAGGGCGGCCAGGTACCCAGATCCCGAAAAGCTCCATCCACCCTAAGCAGCCCGTCCGGGTGTATCTCACCGACGCTGAGGCCACCGCGGTAGCGGTGCAGCAGGCCGATCCCGATCTGGTGCTGCACCTGGCGGCCGAGAGCCATGGGACCGGCACCTTTCATCTCCTGCAGGCGGTACGCGCGCACTGGGAGGAGCTACCCACCGAGCGCCAGGCGGCCTTCCGCTTCCATCACATCTCCACCGAGGAAGTGTTTGGCTCCCTGGCCACCACAGGCCGCTTCTCAGAAACCACCCTCTACGACCCGCGCAGCCCCTATTCGGCCAGCAAAGCCGCTGGTGATCGCCAACTGCAGCAACAACTACGGCCCCTGGCAATTCCCCGAGAAGCCGATTCCGCTTTATGGCGATGGCGCCAAAATGCGCGACTGGCTGTATGTGGAAGACCACGCGGATGAGCTACTGCATAGGCGGATCTGGTTCAAACGGAACAGCCAGGGAACGCACGAATAAACAGGTGGTGGAAGCGATCTGCGGTGCGCTCGATGACCTGCTGCGCGCTGGTTCCGTCAGGTGCGCGAGCAGGGCGGCTAGAGCGGCGGCCGGCTGGGGGTGCTGGCGGCAACAACCAGAACCGAACCCAGGTCGCACGCCCGCAAAACAAGAATTAGGCTTCAGCGTGAAGTTGATTTTGGAGTTGCGTTCGTGGCTGCTCGCCTAACCACTGCGGCTGGAGCGGCGTTGATCGGCGCCGATGCCAAGGAGCTGCACCAGGAATTTAGGCGGGTGCTGGCGCAAGTGGCCCAGCAGCCCTTGCGCGGGGGCGAGGCGATGGGGTTTCGCGAGCTGTTGTATTTCCGGGTGGTGGGCTGCCTGGGTGAACAGGGCGTGCGGCTGACACCCGAGCAAAAACGCGAGATCTTCATGGCGTTTGGCCGCCGCCGCAGGCCGACGCAGGGCAGCTGGCTGCGCCGGGAAGGCCAGCTGGTGATGCGCGGCGCCGTGCCGTTGAGCATGGATCTCTCCATGGTGAGCCGGGAGCTGCGCTACCGGTATCGGCTGCTCCAGCGGCCCCAAGGTGTGGTGGAGCACAATCCTGCGATCTGCTCGGGGCAGCTTGTATTCAGCGGCACGCGTATTCCCTTGGCCGTTGTGGTGGAACAGTTGCGTGCTGGCGTCGCCCGCACAGAGCTGGAGGAAGACTTCTCCCAGCTCAGCCGCACCGCGCTGGACTACGCGGAGATTTTGGCCCGCATACCCAAGCCACCCGGGCGCCCGCGTAAGGCACTGCGCTTCCAGCGCGGCTGAGCACCAGCGCCTTGAAGCTCTTGATTGATGAAAACCTGAGCCCACGCTTGGCGCGTTGGGCCTGTGAATCTGGCGTACCGGCTGAAGCTGTGGTCCACGTGGGGCTGCCTGGTGCACCGGATGCGGCCGTGTTTGCGACTGCCTTCTCTCAAGACCAGGTGGTGGTGACGGTAAATGTGGGTGACTTCATCACCCTGGCCGCGGGGGTGGATCTGCATCCCGGAGTGATTGCGCTCAGGGAGGCTGAACTCAGCGCAGCGCTGCAATGGGATCGCCTGAAAACAGCCCTGACTTTTGCCGAACAAGTTTGCAACGGCGATCTGATCAATCACGTTCTGGAGGTGCAGGAGGGAGGGGCATGCCTGTTGCATGCCATCCCGCCAGAACACGTCAACTGACCCTCAACCCCCCGCCACCTGCAGCACCTGCCGGTAGAGCGCAGGTGGGCTGAGGCTGGGGAAGCGGCCACCGAGGCGCTGCTGCTGGCGGCCACCCAAGGCACCCCCGGACGGGCTTACTGCGTTGGAGGCCATGGGGAGCGCACGAATAAAGAGGTGGTGGAAGCGATCTGCAGTGCGCTCGATGACCTGCTGCCCGCTGGTACCCCCCCCCACAGCCGTCTGATCACGCCGTTGACCGATCGCCCTGGTCACGACCGCCGTTACGCGATTGATCCAACCCGGATCAGCAGCGAGCTCGGCTGGCAGCCGCGCCACAGCTTTGAAGCCGGCCTGGCAGCAACGGTGCGCTGGTATCTCGAGAACCTCGACTGGTGCAGCCAGGTGCGCGATCGGGCCGGCTATGGCGACGGCCGGCTGGACAGGCACCCCTGATGACATAAGGCACACAGGATGGCTAGGCTTGGCGCATGAAGCCGTTCGCCTGGAGTCCGGAGAAGAATGCCCATCTCATTGCCGAACGAGAGATTTGCTTCGAGGCGGTTGTGGTCGCTATTGAAGCCGGAGAAATCCTGGATGTGCTGGAACATCCAAGCCAGGCTCGTTACCCAGGCCAGCGGATTCTGGTTGTCCGAATCAACGGCTACGTGCATCTTGTGCCCTACGTGGAAGCAGACGACCATCTGTTCCTGAAGACCATCATCCCCAGCCGCAAAGCCCAGCGTCATTACAACAACGACTCCTCCCCTGGTGGAAGCGTGCCTGACACAACATCCATAGTTCAGCTCGACGCCGAGGAACAGCAGCTACTCGATGATTTTGAGCACGATGCAATGCTCAGTGTGGCGACGTCTTCCCTCCTGGAGGGTCTACGTGAATCCGCAAGAGCGACGGGACAGAAGGATCAGCGCATCAACATTCGCCTCTCCAGCGGCGATCTCCAGGCGATCCGCACAAGGGCATTGCAAGCGGGCATTCCCTATCAGACCCTGATCAGCAGCATCCTGCATCAGTTCGTGAATGGCGACCTACAGCAACGCTCCGCCAGGTGAATCAGATCGTCTCCCCAACAAACTCATCCCCATGGTGATGCACATCCGCCCCACCCCGGGGAATTCATCGAAGGGGTGGTTCTCGAGCCGTGCGCGCTCTCCATCCGACTGGTGCACCACTGCCACATCGTGGGCATCAAGGGCGAGAGCTACCGGCAAAAACAAGCCGCAGCAAGGGTTTCCAGCGATCAGAGCGACCCGCCTACGTAATTGACGCGGAGCAGACGGCTGCTGGTGTCGAACGGGCGCTGCTCACCCCAGCCACTCCTGATCGAGGCCGGCGATCGGCTGAAACTCCGGGTCCTTGTGCAACAGGGTGGCGCCGCACTGGAGAGCCGCCGCCGCAATCCAGGCATCGGCCAAGGAGAGGCGATGGCTGGCTTTGAGTTCAGCTGCGCTCAGCAGCAGGGGCTCGGTGGCCTCCAGCCAGTCGATCGGCAAGGCCTGGAGCTGCTCATAGGCCAGGCGGCCAGCCCGCTCGCCTTCATCTTTCCAGACCCGGCAGAGCACCTCCATGCGGGTCATGAAACAGGCCACGCATCGCACAGGCGCTTCCAGCAGCTGGACGACGCGATCGGCGCCGGGCTCGTTATCACGGAGGGTGAGCAGGGCTGAGGTATCGAGGCAGAAACGGGACATCAGGCCTCCAGGGCGGCATCGGCTTGTCGATCGGCTAACAGCCGCCGGGAGGAGCCCCCTTGTTTCCCCTGGCCGCGAAAGGCCTGAATGGGGGAGGCGGCCACTGGGACCACGCGGATTGAACCATCGGCCTCCACCAACCACTCCAGCCGCTGGGAGGGCCCGAGGGCAAAGCGCTCGCGAATCGCGGCGGGGATCACGGTTTGGCCGCGGGAGGTGATTGTGCTTCTCATGTCAAATCGGCTGAATTACTCAGCATCTTATCTGGTAATTCAGCGTCGGGGATGGCGGCGTCGGGGATGGCGGCGAGCCATGAGTGCAAGCTCCGGCTGCAACGCTCGGACCTGCACTCTGCGAAGGGTGGTTCTCGAGCCATGCGCGCTCTCCATCCGGCAGGTGGCGCTGCGGTTGTCGCGGGTGCTGGGGCGCAGTGCCGAAAGTTGGCTTGCCATGCAGGACAGCCACGACCTCTGGCAAGCCCGTCAGCGACTCGATCTTTCAGGGCTGACCCTGATGGAGCTCACGCCGGCATGTAGGTGCTTTCACCCGGCAAAGCAAAGCCGAGCAGGCTGCGATCGCCGCAACGCAGGGCCTCATGTTGGTGACGCGCAACATCAGGGATTTAGAGGCGTTTGACGGATTGCAACTGCTGAATTGGTTTGAAGAGCCATGACCACCTGCAGCCGGCCGGCCGCCCATGGCTGAAGGCCTACACCCTCGAATCAGACTAGAATTCCGGTCTAAACTCCAAGGATGGACGCGGTGGATCAGGCGGTGTCTCTATCGACAGCAAAAACCCACTTGGCCGGCTTGGTGCAGGCGGCGGAAACAGGCGAGGTGGTTCACATTTCACGCCATGGCAAGCCTGTGGCCGTTCTGATCTCCGAGGAGGCCTACGCCTCATTGCAGGGCCACCAGTCAAGACGAGGCGTCTGGACTGCCATCGCGGATTGGCGTGCAGTTGCCCATGGGCGCCATGCCGATGATTGGCCCCTGGACTCAGGCCCAGGCGGCACACAGGAGATCGAAGCCTGGCGCGATCGCTCAACGGGCAGGGAGGTGCAGCTCGGATGAACGTGCTGCTGGATACCAATGTGCTGTCTGAACCCCTGCGAGAGCTGCCAGATCCGGCTGTTATGGCACAGCTGCAATCGGAAGAGCATGTCTTGCATACGGCCAGCGTGGTGATCCACGAACTGAGCTACGGGATCCACCGTTTGCCTTCCGGGCGAAAGCAGCAACGGCTCAACAGCTATCTGCAGGGGTTGTTGACCAGTGGCCTCACCGTGTTGCCTTACGACGGTAAGGCTGCTCTGTGGCATGGCGAGCAGCGCGCCAGGTTGGATGCCAGGGGTCTGCGTCCGCCGTTTGCGGATGGCCAGATCGCGGCCATCGCCGCAACACAGGCCTTGGTGGTGGTAACGCGCAATACCGCCGATTTCGAAGCCTTTGAGGGCTTAGATGTGCTGAATTGGTTCTCACTATCCTGACGCAAAATCCACCGTTCAGCCGGACGCAAAGGGACAGCAGCTGCTCGATCCGCATGGCGGACGCGGGCAACCCCAGTGATCCTGAAGGCGGCCGCCGGCGAGCCGATACCGCTTTATGGAGATGGGCAGAATGTGGACGTTTGGCTGTATGTGGAGGACCACGTGGATGCGCTGCTGCTGGCCAATCCCAGTGAACCCGAGCCTGAGATTGATCTGGCTTTCATCCTTCAGATTGCATCCGAACTTAGAAGCCTGCTATTGGATCGGCTTGGGACGTGCCGCTGACGGGCTTCACGCTTGCTTACAAAGAACAGCTCCTCATCGTCGATGTCTACCAACATCGCCGGCTGCAGCAAATGCCGCCTTCTATCAAAAGAGTGCAACCGTGCTGGCTGAGATGGCGCAATAAATCGCGGCGCTTCACAGGGCCAGTGCTAGCTCCTCGTAGGAGCTACCTGCAGCAGCACGGGCTTCAGCGCGGTTCATCTCCAGAGCTTCCTGCAGCACCACCTTCAGAGAGGCAAGCAGTTCTTCACGCGTTGACTCCTGGGCGTTCACGCCAGACAACTCTTCCACCCAGCCGATCCACCAGTCGCCGTCCTGCTTCACAACAGCGGTGTAGGTGCTCACAGGCGCAGCCTCAGTTGGATCAAAAACACTGCTTCAAGCCTAATCAGCACGCCGGGGAGGTGTTCGCATGAAAATCCTGCTCACCGGCGCCGCCGGCCAGCTGGGCCAGGCCCTGGGCCCGCTCCTAGAGGATGTGGCAGGCCCTAACCGCGAAACAGCTGGGCCACCGCTGGACTGTTGAGCAGACTCAACAGTCGCTGGAGTGTGCGGCGATTGATGGGGGAGGGGTCGAGCTGGAAGGCAAGTCGGCCTCGATCAAGTCGATTTCGGAGTGCATCCACTCGAGCAACGCGTTGTCTCTCTTCAGCTGATCGATTTCTTTCTCGATCTGCACTCTGCCTTTCTTCAGCTGCTCGATTTCGCTCTCGAGCTGTTTCAGCCGCATCTCTCTGGCGGGATCGCGCCGCCAGTTGAGCATCCGCAAAAACGAGCGGAAGGGAGGCAGCGATGAGCCAGACACCCCATTGCTGCTGGAGAGGGAGCTGGCGGTGGGGGAGGTTGACGTGGTCATAGGAGGAGAAAAGAGCAATCAGGCCAACAACACTGCCAACAACGGCCTCCAGAACTGCTGTGCCGTCGAACCCCAGCCGCCACCAAGGCAGTGGTGCATCCAGATCCCCAGAAGCTTCATTCACCCTAAGCAGCCCGCCCCAATTCCGACAACCACCAGCTTAGTACATGCGTACGCCTCCGCCCATGTCTGAAATCAGCCCGCCAAACCTTCCCGCCCTCCTGGCCGGCCGCCGCCGCATCCTGGTGACCGGCGGCGCCGGTTTCATTGGTGGCGCCGTGGTGCGGCGCCTGCTGGCCGAGAGCGAGGCGTTGGTGTTCAACCTCGACAAGATCGGCTACGCCAGCGATCTCACCAGCATCGAGGCGCTGCCCCAGGCCGAGGCACGCCACCAGCTCCTCAAGGTGGATCTCACCGATGCCGCCGCCACTGCAGAAGCGGTACGCCAGGCGGACCCCGACCTGGTGATGCACCTGGCGGCAGAGAGCCACGTGGACCGCTCGATCGAGGGCCCCGCCGCCTTCATCGATAGCAACGTGACCGGCACCTTCCACCTGCTGCAGGCGGTGCGCGCCCACTGGGAGCAGCTGCCGGCCGAGCGCCAGGTGGGCTTCCGCCTCCACCACATCTCCACCGATGAGGTGTTCGGCTCCCTTGGCGAAACGGGCCGCTTTTCGGAAACCACCCCTTACGACCCACGCAGCCCCTACTCAGCCAGCAAGGCCGCCAGCGACCACCTGGTGAGCGCCTGGCACCACACCTATGGCCTGCCGGTGGTGCTCACCAACTGCAGCAACAACTACGGCCCCTGGCAATTTCCCGAGAAGCTGATTCCGGTGGTGATCCTCAAGGCAGCGGCTGGCGAGCCGATTCCGCTCTATGGCGATGGCGCCAACGTGCGCGACTGGCTCTATGTGGACGACCACGTGGATGCGCTGCTGCTGGCGGCAACCCAGGGGCAGCTGGGCCGCAGCTACTGCGTGGGAGGCCATGGGGAGCGCACCAACAAGCAGGTGGTGGAGGTGATTTGCGATCTGCTCGATGACCTGCTGCCCGCTGGTGCCCCCCACAGCCGCCTGATCACGCCGGTGACGGATCGCCCTGGTCACGACCGGCGGTACGCGATTGATCCAACCCGGATCAGCAGCGAGCTGGACTGGCAGCCGCGCCATAGCTTTGAGGAGGGTCTGGCCGCAACAGTGCGCTGGTACCTGGGGCAGCAGGAGTGGTGCCGGCGGGTTCGGGAGCAGGGCGGCTACAGCGGCGGCCGGCTGGGGGTGCTGGCGGCGGCCGGGGCGAACTGATCCCGGCAGAGGCCCCTATCGTTTGTGCCGGCTCTGCCTGGCTGCCACACCCAGGCGCAATCCCTGGACCAGCTGATGGAGCGTGTTCAGGAGGCCATTGCGCTCTACCTGGAGGTGGAGGGTGATTCACCAGTGAACCGGACTTTGTGGGTGTTCAAGTGGTGGCTGTTGAGGCGGAGGCCGTCAGCCCGCAGCCTCCGGGTGCGCCTTTGGCTCATGCTTCCGCGGAAAGACCCCGGAAATCCTCTTACTCTCTGACCATGGACCTGCTTCAGCGAATCAGCATTGACCCCGCAGTGCGCTTCGGCAAGCCGTGCGTGAGGGGTACGCGGTTGACGGTCGGCGATGTGCTCGGCGTCCTGGCAGCCGGCAGGGCGGAAGCTGAATTGCTGCTGGACTTCCCCCAGCTCACCCATGAGGATGTGCTGGCCTGTTTCGCTTTTGCGGCGGAGCGCGAAAAGCGGCTGATCACTAGCGCAGCGGCGGTGTAGGCAGGCCAGCGTGAGTTCACCACAGCTGCTGCTGGACGAAAACCTCTCAGAACGGTTGTTGCCTCTGCTGATGGAACGGTTTCCGAGCTCCACCCATGGGCGCCCGCCAAGAGGGCCTGGTCCTGGTGACCAAAGATGAGGACTTCCTCGATCTCAGCGTGACCCGGGGATGTCCGCCCAAGGTTGTGTGTCTGGCCATCGGCAATGCCAGCAATGCCGCCACGGCGATCCTGTTGCTGCAGCAAGCGGAGTCGATCGAGCGGTTCTGCTCCCACCCGGAGGCCGGATTCCTGCTATTGCGACCCGCAACCTGAACAGAATTCACTCCCGGCCTAGTGCTGCAGCTGGCGGCGGAGAGCCATGTGGACCGCTCGATCGAGGGGCCGGGGGACTTCATCGAGAGCGATGTGAGCGGCACCTTTCAGCTTCTACAGGCGATCCGCCTTCCGCTTCCACCACATCAACACCGACGAGGTGTTTGGTTCGCTGGGGGCTACGGGGCGCTTCTCGGAGACCACCCCCCCTACGACCCACGCAGCCCATATACAGCGAGCAAGGCGGCCAGTGATCACCTAGTGAGCGCCTGGCACAACACCTACGCCAGGGAGGCCAAAGCTGACCGGCAGGCCGAAAGCTAGCTTGAATATTGGTCAAACCAGGGCTGGTCGCGTGGTGATGGAGGCTGGATCTCACTACGAAGCTAAGGCCCACCTCACATCTCGCCCCACGGCACAAGGTCCAACCCATCTCCAAAGGCGATGTGTTCTGCGTTGAAAAGATCATGCCTTGCCGTAAGTGGCATCGTGATCTGGAGCAATCGTCAAGAGACGAAGGAAATCACCATCACGATGAGCTGTCGCTCGACGTGATTTGGTGATCCGCAGCGAATAGACAACGTCGATACCTTTGGGAGGTTTGATGCTTGTGATCTTTTCCCACTTGAGCCCATGATCGCGATAGAGCTGATTCCAGGTCAACTTTCGGATCTTGCTCAGAGTGTCCAGGGCTGCATGACGCTCATTCTTCTGGAGCGTCAGCAGATTGTCCTGAAAGACAGGGTTGTTGATATCAAGCCTGATCGTCGCGTCAGGCGTCGCCATGGCCGAGACGCTTCAGGGTTTCGGACAGATCCAGATCGGTTGGCTCATGGCTGGCCGACCATTCCATTGCAGCCTGGAGATCGGATGCGGCCGCCGCCTCATGCAACCAGCTCTCGTTGTCTGGAATCACGGTGGCCGTACGCACGATCCATACGCCCGGCTCAGTTTCCTCCACGAGCACATGACGGCCGGCGTAGCGCTTTCCCAGGGAAATCTGGCCATTGCCGCCAACAAGTTTGAGCGCAGCTGAGCGGTCGGCGACTGCCATCACGCTTCTTCCACGAGTAATGCACTAAATATTAGCATTGGTGCGGCACGAAAGGCGGATCGGCGCAGACCCATGGCTGGGCGCTGGCATGGCTGAAACGCCATGAGCGCAAACTGCGCCTGCTACTGCGGGTGGTGAAGGCGCCAATCACGGCGCGGTAGGGCTGCCCCCTGAGCCGGCAGGGCAGACCGCCTGAACAGGGAATCCAGCCGCAGTGGCCCCGGGATTTCGGCACCACTTGTGCCCGCAAAACCTGCAGCTGGTTTCCGCCTCCACCACATCTCCACCGATGAGGTGTTCGGCTCCCTTGGCGCCAAGGGCCGCTTCTCGGAAACCACCCCCTACGACCCGCGCAGCCCCTATTCGGCCAGCAAGGCGGCCAGTGATCACCTGG
>NZ_JAGQCQ010000057.1:0-14749 GCF_024346275.1 Cyanobium sp. BA20m-p-22 | reverse complement strand
GAGGTGCATCTGCGCCTCCGGAATGACAGCCCGTCATTCCACCCTGTTCACCCTCTGATCAGGGTATTCGGGCCTCGGGTTTTACACCACGCAAAGGGACGCGGCCTCGAACCAGCAGACGAGTGCGACCGCGGTCGTTGCGAACGGACCAGCCCGTGGCGGTGTTGGAGCGGATGTTGGCTCTCAAGCCAACTTCCCACTTTTCGGAAGGGCGGGCTGGCGGCACGAAATGCGCACAATTTGCGCACAAAACTACCTGAAGCTGCCCGATCAGGGTCGGTCAGCTCCAGTCAGGAAGCCAGTTCTGAAGCGGAATCTCCGTTCACGACAGTGCTCGCCTCAGGCTTTGGGAGCACTAGGTCGCAGGTTCGAATCCTGTCGCCCCGATTGACTTTTCACCGATAGGCCCCCTGCTTTGTGGGCAAGATGTGGGCAAAGCCACAAGGCACCGCCTTCCTCAAGATTCAAGTTCTGGCAGCGGGACACAGCTAAACCAGCAGGACTGGCGGCTTCATTCCCTACAAGCCCTGCTGGACCCCTCTCAGGGCGTCACTGGTCCACTCCAACAAAAGGCCTTGGTCCAGTAACGGACTGAATCAGGGCTTTCGTGGCCGTGCCTGAAAGGCTCAGTTTTTCTCGAGGAGATGGGGCGTACGGGCTGTCGCTTCATTCATTGCTTCGTTACAGCGCTCTAAGTGATACAGAACTGGTGAATTGATGCTTGGGAATTTGCGGCGCCAATGCACCCCAGCCCGGAACAAGCCGGCCTTGCGCCAGCGACCCAGGGTTTTCTCGCTCACACCGAGAAGCGAACCCGCTGATCGGGCATCAGCCCATTCCTGGGTATGGGCTAGTTCGATTGGCTTGGCAGGGGGCTGCGGACGGCTGGGACGAACTCTTGGAAACACCATCACCCGCCTCTCCTGCAACAGCGGAGATTCACATTCGACTTCTGGGCCACCAATTGCGCCAAGCCGGACCTCACGGCAACAGCAGCCAACAGGCCGCACTGCCCCTCGGGGGGTAGGCCGACCAGAGCAATGCCGTCTGACATCACCCTTCCCCCTGCAGCAACGCCACCACCGCCGGATCCCAGACGATCTGCTGCCGGTGCTCGCCGCGGCTGCAGCGCGGCAGGGCGATACCCCAGTCGCGGCCAGCTTCTGTGAGCTGCCAGTTGTCCTCTGTGTTGCGCAGCTGCAGACCAGAGGCGGCCAGGCTGCGGTTGGTATCGCGGATCGTGCGGCCCAGCCGCTCGGCTAGTTGCTCTGCATCCAGGTGTGCCTCGACTGACGCACCACCCTGCTGACCGGGCCGATGAGCTGAGACCGCAGAGTGGCTGTCGCGCAGGAGCTGTTGCAGTGGGGCCAGGTGGAGGCCGGTGCTGGTCTCGATGTCCTCAATGGCAGCGAGGAGCGCATCGGAGTACCCGGCGCCGGTGAGCTCGATGATCTCCTCGGCAAGCCGCAACACCGCCTGCACGGTCTGGCTCTTTTCCCCAGCCGGGCCTGACAAGTGGGCCCTTGGTTTGACCTGTTGGGGGCGCAGGGCGGGCAGCAGCTCATGGGTGAGCCAGCGCCGCATCCGCCAGGCCGTCAGGCTGCCGCCTAATAGCAGCAGGCGCAGTAGGCCGCCCTCACTGATCAGGGCCAGAGTGCAACCCTCGCTGCCGGGGCCTTCCTGGGAATAGAGGCAGTGCTCCTCCTCCCGCATGTTGGCCAGCCCCCTGGCGATCGGCTGCTGGCCAAGGGCGGCGGCGATATCAGCGGCGGCGAACCAGGCCTCACCGTGCTCATCGGTGCTCACCCGAATGCGGTTCCCCTCAAAGGAATAGGGCACCAGAGCGGTTGTGCTGCTCATAGCTGAGAAGGCGAGTGGACAGTGGCGCCAGCTGCGCCAGTGGTGGCGAGGGGTGCTCCTGCCTGCGGCCTCCGGGGAGCTGGCACCGGGCCTGCGAGCAGCAGCAGGATCGTGCTCAGTTGCAGCGCCAGCACAAGCCACAGCAACCACAGCAGCTGCTGCAGGCTGCTTACCCGCACGGTGGTGGTGATTTGCCGCCGGCTGCGGCAGAAGGCCGGCAGCTGAGGGGACGGGCGACGGTTGACCCCGCCAGAACGGAGGTTGGCCATCAGAACGGCACCTCCTCGTCGCTGGCGAACTCGTCGTAGCCGCCAGTAGCCCCAGCACCAACAAGGGCTGCTTCTGCCTGGCTGTAGCCCTCCTGCTCGGCGAATCCCTCGGTGGGATCGCTCTCCTGATATGGCACGTAGTGCACCACCTGGGCAGCACGGGGGATGAGCGTGATGCCCACCCCTTCGGGGCGGTCCCAGGCATGGATCACGTAGGCGATCACCAGCCGGCTGCCGTTACCGATCGATGCCCCATTCCAGGGCTGCTTACTGGCGTCGATCAACCGCGGACCGCTCGCTTGGGAGCCGTCGCGGCGCGTCAACTGCTGCGCCTTGAACTTCACCACCATCAGCTGGCTGGGCTGCTCTTTGTCGAGCTTCCACGGTTCGCCCTTGTCGCTGCGGCGCTTCTTGCTGCCGTGGGCCTCGATGAACTGACGCTCCAGCTTCTCGAGGAACGCCTGGCTGGTGGCCTCTCCCAGGGGGAGGAGTAGATCGACCGACCAGGCCAGCGGCTTCTCCGGGTCCATCTGCTGCCGTGGCTCCACTAGGTGGGCCCAGCGCACTTCCGCCAGGGGGGAATAGATGATTTCAGTGGTCATGGTGCTGATTGAGAGGTGGAAGGGGATCGAGGCCCGCGCCTAGTCGCATCAGGTGATGGGCCGCACCGCTGGCGGAGAGGTTGTGGCGCTCCATCAGCTCCCGCAGCTGCTGATGGCAGTCGCCGTAGACCATCACCTGCAAGTAGTGACGGACCTGGCTGATTGAGGGGCGCTCGCCATAGCTGCGCGGGCGGCGATTGCGCTGGGAGGGAGTGCTCTCGCTCATGCGCCCTCCGCTGGCGCCGGTGCCGGTGCTGGCGTTGCTTCTGGCGGCGCGGGGGGCAGATCGGCTAGCTCGCGCTCAAAGCGATCGATGAAATCCTTGTGCCGCTTCTGGGTGATGAACCCGGCGATGCTGCGCGCCTCCTTGGACACTTTGAAGTGATGGCGGAAGGCGATCTGGAACTGACGCCTTGCCTCCACCGGCCGTAGGGAACGGACCATCTCCAGCAGCGTCTCCCTCTCCTCATCCCCCAGGGGCCGGAGGGACTCCTCGGTGCCAGGGGCATCCGGGGAGCCGGGACCGATGGGGTCGGTGATTGCGGCGATCGCTGGGGTGGGCTCGGGAGACTTGGTCGCTGCGGCTGGCCTGGAAGCCGGTGCTGGCGTTGGCGTCGGCGTAGCCGCGCTGGTCGTCTCCTGCTCAGACTGCTGTGACGGGGGCAACGTTGCGGGCGTAACCGCCGTTACGGCAGTCGCAGCAGGGGCCGGAGCATCAGTATGTAACACCTCAGCCTTAGAGGGCTGAGCCTCTTCGGTCACAGAAAGAACCGGGATGCCCAGCAGCTGCGCCAGCAGCCGTGCCGCCTGGTTGAACTCCTCTCCTGCTTGCTCGGCGCTCAGACGCACCTGACTGCTGAGCTGATCGCCGCCGCGGTGCAGCACCGTCACCTCCAGCAGCGGCTGGCCGTCGTCATCGAGGCAGCGGCAGGAGGTGTAGGCAAAACCCAGGCGGAAGGCGCCGCGGGCTGCTTCTACCACTGCAGGCAGCGACATTTCGGCAGCTGGAGTCACTTCCGACTGGAAGCGGGCGAGGGCAGCGGCTAGCTCGCATTCAGCGGCCCGCTGCTCTTGGAGCAGGGCGGCTGGAGCAGCTGCGCCCTCGCGATGGACAGGCGCTGGCCCTGCGGCGGGCCGCCCGTCAGCAGGTGGTCCTGCGGCGGTGATGGGTGACATGGCAATGAAGGCGGGACCGACGCCCGCACTCCTGGCACCTTAGAGGCTCAGGACCCTGAGCCGCAACACATCGCTCAGGATTTCGTTACGGCACCGGCTTTTCGCCATCTTCGCCGCCGCCTGCGGGCTCTAGTCCCTCACTCCAAAGGCGAATCCAGCGCTCAGGCAGCCATTCACCTGCCCACAGCTCTGTCAGCTCACCGGCCTCGTAGTCGCGGAAGGAGGCGAGCACGGCCCGCAGCGACTTGCGCTGGGCGGCCGGGGCCTGCCGGGCCACGCCCTGCAAGGTCTCGATTGGATCGAGGCCGCGGCGGCTGGCCTCCTGGGTGAACTGCTGCTGCCACTGAGCCGATAGCTCTGCCGCCAGATCACCACTCACCTCCGGCATCGGCTCGTTGACCGGGCGCCGGAAGGCCTCCGGTACTGGCAGCAGGCCCACATAGCAGCTCCAGAACTCGGTTGGTCCCCACACCTGGCCGTCGTCGCCGCGGATCGGTGTTACCTCCGCCAGGGCTTGGCGGATCTCTTGGCTTTTGAGCGCACCCCAGTCCTTTTCCGCGATGCGCCGGTTCACATCGGCCAGCTGGAAATGGGCCTGGGCCCGCAGATCCCCAGCCTTGCCCTGCTCCACCATCGAGATATTGCCGCTCGACACCGTCCGGAAGCCGGCCTCACGGCCCCAGCGCTCAGCGGTGTACTGGGTCCAGCCGTTGCGCTCGCGCCAGAGACGCAGCATGCGCCCGAAGTCCTCCCGCGCTGCAGCCTGGCTGTCTACGTAGGCCTGAAACATGCTCGCCATCGTCCCCTTGGCTTTAGTGGTCAAACTCTAAGACCGGCTCAGCCACTAAAGCCAGTGGCAAATCAGGGAATTTCGGCGAGCCTTCTCCTGGCTCTGCGCTGCCGCCGCGGTTTGGGGCGGATCCGCTCCTCCAGCAGCACCACTGGAGCCTGCGGCTCTGCGCTGATCGGCTCGGGCCAGCAGCTGGCTCCTCGCAGCAAGACCTCGAGTGCGGAGCGTCCCTCTGCGCTCAGGAACTGCAGCGGTTCCACCACTTGGCTAGCGGGGCCCAGCGTCCAGTCATCGCGCTGGCAGCCGTACACCCAGCAGCGGCCATCAGGTGCAGCGGCCCGCTCGACCCGCGACAGGGCAACGTCGCCGGTGCTGTTTGGCGCAGCCATCACCATCAGGCCTGGCTCCAGCAGCAGCTCGATCCTCCAGAGGCTGAGCAGCTCGATCCGCAGCCGGCCCCAACCCACCTCCTGCCAGGACCGCTCCGCCAGGAACGGCATCCCCGCCAGCACCAGCCGCAGTTGCGCAGTTACCTCTTCTGCTCGGCAGCGGATCGGCAGGTCTTGCTCCACCCTGCCTGTTGCCTTGGGATGCTGAGCTTGCAAGAGTCTTCACAATCATGCGCAGCCCAGGCCCCGCAATGGTTCTGACGCCGACCCAGGCCCAGTTCAGCTTCTTGCGGGGCTTTTAATGGCTCAGCCTCCTAAGGACAGGCTTAATCTCTCGACTTGTTCTCGTCCCATCGCCTGCCTTCTGTGTTCGCCCCTGTAAAACCCGTTTCCGTGGTGATCACCGAGCGCCAGCTCGAGTGGCTTGATCACCGCCGCGCTCAAGGCTGCATTTCACGCTCCGCTGTTCTGCGCATCGTTCTCGATCGCCTTATCCAGCAGGAGCAGGCCCAGGTCGCCGTCACAAAGCAGACCGATGGCCTGTGATGGCCCTCTCGCAGGTCCATCGATCCCGCTGCCGTGCTGAACGTGCCGCCGATCGATGCGGCGCAGGCAGATCGGTTCCTCTCCCTGCTGGGCAAGGAGCCAGCTAGCGCTCGCCTGCGCGCCTTCCCCCACCGCGAAAACCCCAATAAGT
Source organism: Cyanobium sp. BA20m-p-22 (assembly GCF_024346275.1). Classification (NCBI taxonomy): domain Bacteria; kingdom Bacillati; phylum Cyanobacteriota; class Cyanophyceae; order Synechococcales; family Prochlorococcaceae; genus Cyanobium; species Cyanobium sp. BA20m-p-22. Next base: position 8,966 of record NZ_JAGQCQ010000057.1, on the reverse strand, counting down.
GGCATCCGGAACATCGCCCCTCAGGGATCAAGGCCCGCAAGGGTCCCTATGACCTGGCCGCCGCTAATCGCTGGCAGCAGGACGGCCGGGGCGTCTATCTCGTCATCAACGACGGCGGCGACAACGACGCCCAGATCACGGCCTGCCGCGCTTTTTTCCTGGAATGGGATGACCGGCCCGTTCCCTGGCAGCTCTCCGCCTGGCAGCGCTATGGGCTGGGGGAACCCACCATCTCGATCACCACCGGCGGCAAGTCGGCGCACCTCTACTGGGTGCTCAACGAGCCGATCGCCCCGGCCGAATGGATTCCCATTCAGGCCGCATTGATCGAAATCACTGGCGCCGACTCCACCATCCGCAACCCCTCGCGGGTGATGCGCCTGCCCGGCGGCAGCTACATCGGCGCTGCTGGCACCGCCCTGGGCATGACCACCATCTACAGCGCCTCCGGCCTCCGCTACTCCCTAGAGCAGGTGGCGCAATGGGTGCAGCCCGATGAATTCGCCGACCCGCCGTTGGAGTCCGGAGCCTCAGAGGAACTGCAGCGTTTGGCCCAGGACGATGGGTTCTTAGGTGATCTACCCCCGCGGCCGCTCGAGACGCTGCGCCAGACGCTGCTCAAGATTCCGCCCTTCCGTCATGGCGCCGGCCAGTACCAGCAGCTGATGAAGCTGGCGATGCGCCTGCACATCGACCTCGGCCCCGCTGTTGCCCAGCAGTTGCTCGCCGAGACCTGCTGCAGGGAGATCCGCGATCTGCCCTGCTACTTCCAGAGCACACCAAAGCAGATCAGCCCTGGCTCCACCTGGGCTTTCCTGCGCGAGACCTGGGGCGTTGACATCAGCCGTTCGGACCTCAAGGCCAAGCGGCCGCTGCCGCATCGTCAATCAGCACCAGAGGCGCCCGCCGTCAAGCCAGCGATACAGGCCTATAGCGCCACGCTCAAGCTCGAGCAGGTGCGCGAGCGGCTGCAGCGCGCCGTTACTGATGGCGCCTCACGCCAGGACCTAGAGGCCCTGGTCCTTGAGCTCGCCGATCTCTCAGACCGGAGTGCCTATGACCTGCGCAACCTGCTGCGCACTATCGAGGCCGAACAGGACGCGGCCCAAGCGATCGCTTCAGAGGTGGCGACGATCAAAGCGGCGCAGGATCGCCGTGATCTGTCCCAGGCGTTAACCCTCGAGTGGCTCTGCCCGCCGTCACTTGCGGCGGCGCTGCGCATCCGCTGCCGCTCCTTGCCGGCTGATGACGTCACAGCGCTGATGTGCTTTCTCGTTGCCGTATCAGGCGTCGTCAAGCTCGGCTCCCAGGTCGTTGCATCAGAAGCCGCCAGTTACTGGGTGCCGCTCAATCTCTACGGCGCTCTCGTTGCACGCTCCGGCGCCAAGAAAACGCCTGTCTCCCGCCTGCTGGTGCTGGATCCGCTGCAGGAGCTACGTCTCGATCTGGCCAGACAGAACAAGCGCGCCTACAGGGAATGGGAGGAGCAGAACCGCGCCGTAAAAGCCAGCGAGCGCACAGCCGAACCCAGGGCGGTCCATCTAATGGTCTCGGACTTCACCGCCGAGGCGCTGGCGGAACAGCTGCAGCTACAGGAGGAACGGGGACTTGGCCTGCTGATCCATCGCGATGAGCTGGCCGGCATGTTTGGCAACCTCAATGCCTACCGCTCCGGCCGTGGCTCAGATGAGGAGCAGCTGCTGGAGGCCTACGACGGCTCTGGCTTTTCCTCCCTGCGTATCACCAAGGCCGGTGGTGGTCGCTTCTACGAACGCTGCCAGCTTTCGATCTGCGGCACGATCCAGCCGGCAATCCTCGAGGCGCTCGTGGCCAACGGCGACGCCTCGGGGCTCTGGGCACGCTTTCTGTTTATTCCCCTCCCCGAGCGGGTAGTGCCGCTGCCGGAATTTGAAACAGAGCAGGAGCAGCAGGAAGCCAGCTGGGCCAGCCAACTGCTGGAGAAGCTTTGCCGCTTTGCCTACACCCGGCCCCGCCTCACCCTGGCGCTGGCGCCGGAGGCGCGCCGCTATTTCGTCCAGTACGAGGCCCGCTGTCAGGCGGACGTGCACCGCACCACCATCCCCGCCCAGGGTGCCTTGATCGGCAAGGCCGCCGGCAAAGCGCTTCGCATCGCAGCCCTGCTCCACCTGCTGCATCAGGCCTGCGCCGATGGCTGCCACAGCCAGCAGGTGTCAGTCGAGCTGATGGAGCGGGCATGTGTCCTCGGCGATCACATCAACACCTGGACGATGGGCCTGCATCAAAAGGTGGCTGAGGGCGCCAACGATCTGATGCGGTTGATCCACAGCATCGCTATCGCCAAAGGTGCTGCTTCCTGGCACGACATCGCCAAGCGACTGACCAAAGCGCAGCGCCGTGACATCGACTCCGCAGTTGCGGCGGCCGCGATGGACGCTCTGGCCGAGCTCGGCGTTGGCGAGGTGGAGCACAGCAAGAGGGGGACACCCACCTACAAGGCGACCGGAGAACTGCCGTGATTGCCGATTTGCCGATCCCTTGCCGACAGTTTGCCGATAAGCGATCGGCAACGAAATCCCCTGCAGCAGAAGAGAAGAGAAGGAAAAGATGATGTTTGCCGATCCTTTTGCTTCTACAGCGCTGTTTTCCCGCTTCCTAAGGGCTCATGCCACTGACACGCATGGGTGGTGTCGGCAAATCGGCAAATCGGCAATCAGCGACATCGGCTGTGCCGCAATCGATCTGACTGCCGATTCCCATGTCGGCAATCGCCGGATGATCGGCAAACTCCGGGCACTGCCCTTCACGTTTCGAGCTGCATCACCCCTTCTCATCTCAGCAACCCACCCATGACCACCTGGCTCTCCCCCATCTTTGGCCTGGTACGCCGCGATCCGGAGCACCGCTACTGGCTAGGTGACCACCTCTTTCCGGTCTCGATCACTGGGGTGCTGGCCCACGGCAAAGGGGAGTTCGCCATGGGGCGGATCGAGGCGACGCGGCAGGTGTGGGCACCGCGCGGCAATGCCTGCCACCGGGCGATGGAGCTCTTCCTCACGGCCAGGCGGCCGGTCGCCGCAACTCGGCTAACCGATCAAGAGCCGGCTTCGCGGAAGCAAGCCGATCCCCTGGCCGAACTTGGTGAGCTCACCGCTGGCGACTACGCCGACTGGATCCAGCCGCTGCTGACCCATCTGCGCTGGGACCAGGTGGAGGTGATCGCTTCTGAACGCGCCACCTGCTGCCTCATCCGCAATGTCGCCGGCACCTACGACACCGCCTTCCTCGATGACCAGCTCCCTATCCCCACCGGCCGGCCCCAGGGGGTGAGTGGGTCGGCGCGGGTGCTGGCGGATCTCAAGAGCCTTGGACACAACGGCAGTACCTACTGCACCCGCGCCCAGCTCGGCGGCTACATGGCCCTGGAGTGGAGCCACGGCCACTGGATCGATTACGGCCAGACGATCTGGTGCCGGCCGGGGGCCACTAGCTTCTCCCCGCTTTACAGCCGGCAGGACTGTCTCGTCGCTTGGGCTGCGGCTTACACCGCCTACGCGGAGTCGCATTGGCCGTTCTGATCATTGAGGCTTACTTGCTGAGCCGCTAAGCTCTCCTCAGATTCCTGAGGCACTATGGTTGCTTCCTTTGCTGAGTCGGCCATGATCCAGTCGGAGGTAGTGGGCTCTGCCGATCCTTCTGGGGGCGCTCCTTCGCCAATGGCTGATGCCCTGATCGCCTCCCTTGGTGAGGGCGAGGAAGCGATCGATCGCCTGCTCGCGGCCATGGTCGCCATCAAGCGCCAGCAGCGCTCCCTCGACGATCAGCTCAATGCCTTGCTTGATCAGTTGCAACAGCTGCATGAGCGCGGCGAGGTGGACACCGCCTTCCACTTCAATGACACCGCCTTCTCCTGGAGCCCAGGCCGGCAGCTGTTCAGCTATCCCGAGCCAGTGCTGGCAATGGAGCAGCAGCTCAAGCTCGCCCGCAAGGTCGCCGAGGGTGACGGCACCGCGACCCGGCGTCACGGGCGCTCGTTTTGGACGATCAAGCTGCCCGGCGCCTGATGAACAGCTCCGCTGCCCTGCTTGACGAGTCGCTGCCAGCGCCTTGCACGCCCGCAGCAACGCCGGGCCGACCGGCCTTGCTGGCGCTTGATCTGGGTACCCGCACCGGCTGGGCCTTGCTGGATCCGCGCGGGCACATCTGCAGCGGCAGCCAGCCGTTCACTCCCCAACGCTTTGAGGGAGGCGGCATGCGCTTTCTACGTTTCCATCGCTGGCTTACAGAGCTGAGCCAGTCTGGCGGTGCTTCTGGTGGGCTGGCTTTTGAGCAGGTGGTGTTTGAGGAGGTCCGGCGTCATTCCGGCGTCGATGCCGCCCATGCTTATGGCGGTTTTCTCGGCCAACTCGGCTCCTTCTGCGAGCACCACCGGATTCCCTACCAAGGGGTGCCAGTGGGCACCATCAAACGGCACGTCACTGGCAGGGGCAACGCCAGCAAGGAGGCGGTGATCGCCGCCATCTGCGAGCTGGGCTACAGCCCGGTGGATGACAACGAGGCCGATGCCCTTGCCCTGCTCCATTGGGCGATCGCTACCGCTGGCGGTGCGCGCTGATGGTGTCCCGCCGCCATGGCTGCAGCCGGCCTTCCCTGCTGAGCTCATCTCAAGAACAGACGCCAGCCGATGCAATCGAGCTGCTGCGGGTGGCAGCAAACACAGAAGACGATGACGGCAACCCGACTGGCAGCCCTGAGGGTGTGGATCCCAGCAGACCGATCGGGCGGGGCAATCCACCCCGTAAGAGCCGTGATCCAGATCAGGCTCCCAGGCCCTCCCGTTATGAGGTGGAACGGCGGGTAGCAGAAGCTCAGCTCTGGATTGCGCAACGCCAGCCACTGGTGGCGATTGTCGAGAACGCTCGTAGTAGTTGGGGGGTGCGCAACATCCAGACAGTCAATCGCTACCTCAACCTTGCTCGTCAGCGCATGGTCGAGGAGCTGATCTCCGATCGGCGCCGCCACCAGGCAGAACAGATCTTTGCCCTTAATGAGTGCGCCCGCCGGGCCATGGCTGCCGACCAGTTCTCGGCAGCCGTTGGCGCCTTCCGCGTGATCGCCGAGATCGGCGGGATGCTGCGGGCACCACTCAAACCACCTGAATCGGTGCCCGGGGGCAGGCTCTGATGGCTGGCCTGCTGCTCGATCCAGCCACCGACCTCTGGGCTGACTGGGGCCTGCTGGATGTTCCCGATCCCCACCGCAGCCAAGCCCAGCAGCAGGACCAGCAGAGCTTTCGGGACTTCATCGTGGCCGCCTATCCCGGCTACGCCTTCCACACCTGGGCCGAGCGATTGATCGCCCTGCTGCAACGCGTTGCTGATGGCCAGCTCAATCGCCTGATCGTCTGCTGTCCGCCGCGGCTGGGCAAATCGCTCCTGGTCTCGAAACTGTTCCCCGCCTATTGGGTGAGTCGCTATCCGAGCCGCTTCTGCGCCATCGCCTCCTTTTCAGCCGAGCTGGCCTATGCCCATAGCCGGGAGGCGAGGCACTACTACCGCGCGGTTGGTCATCCCCTCTCCAAAGACTCCACCGCCGTTGGCAACTGGCTCACACCTGATCGCGGTGGCTGTATTGCTGCTGGGGTGCGCGGGCCCTTCACGGGCAAGGGCTATGCCCTGGGGATCATCGATGACCCGTACAAGGGCCCAGAAGATGCCAACTCCGCCGGCCAACGCCAGAAGCTGATTGAGTGGTTCCAGTCCGTCTGGCTGACCCGCGCCGAGCCCGGGGCCCCACAGGGGCCTTCGCGATGGGGTGTTGCAGATGAGGGCCCAAGTGCTGGGCAGGGAGAAGAGCAGGAGCAAGAGAGGCCGGGGGCTGGATCTGCAGCCCAGGTGGTGGTGCTGACCCGTTGGCATCAGGACGACCTGATCGGCTGGTTGCTGGAGCAGGAAAACGGCGACGCACCGCAGCGCTGGCATGTGCTCAACCTGCCGGCCACCTGTGAACCGCCCCAGCAGAGGCTCAGCTTCCCGGCCACCTGCACGCTCGAGCCGGACTGGCGTCTACCCGGTGAGCCCCTCTGCCCCGAGCGGTTTCCCTTGGCTGAGCTGGAGGAGATCAAGATCCGCGCTGGCAGCTACTGGTGGAATGCCCTCTACCAGCAGCGGCCATCACCAGCAGAGGGTTTGCTGTTCCAGCGGCAGTGGCTGCGCCGCGCCCAGGGCCAGCAGAGCTTGTGCCCCTTGGTGCTCAGCTGCGACCTGAGCTTCAAGGGAGGGGAGGGGAACGACTACTGCGGCTTTGTGCTGCTGGGGCTTCACAGCGACTGCAGCAGTCGTCTTCCAGCCGCGGACGCCCGGGCCAAGGGCCTGCAGCTGCACCGCAGCGCGGCACTGCTGCCACCCACACCGCCATCCCCTGCGCAAGCATCAACTGCCCCGGCGGCAGGCAAGGCCCCAGGTGTTGCGATCACCGTGCTGTGGAGCCAGCACCAGCGGCTCGATCTACCGGGGGTGGTGAAGTTCCTCACCCACACCCTGGCTGACCTCAACCAGCGGGGGCTGACGCCTGATGCCGTGCTGATAGAAGACGCCGCCAATGGCCCGGCGGTCTGTCAGCTGCTCCAGCGCCAGATCCCTGGGCTGATCGCAGTGCGGCCAGCAGGCAGCAAGGTCAGCCGCTCCCATGCCGTCGCACCCTTGCTGGAAGCAGGCCAACTGGGCTTCTGCCCTGGCAACGACGACTTGATCACAGAGCTGCTGGGTTTTCCCAATGCCGCCCATGACGACCTGGTGGATGCCTTCTGCCAGGGGGTGATCTGGCTGCAAAACCAGCACTGGCGAGGCAGCGGCAGCACTGCCACAAGACCGCTGCTCTTCTCCCGCTGATGGGGGGGCATAGCCCCCTACTCCTTACTGCCGCCCTGCCATGAGCCCTACCTCCCCCAAACACTGCCCTCGGCCGCTGCAGCCAGCGCCTACGGGTAACAGCGCCATTGCCCCACGGCGCTCCAACTGCTGCCGGCAGCGACCTAACCGTTCGCCCCACGGCGCTGCTGATGCTCTGGTGGTGGAACACCTGCCGTTTGCGGCCAAGGTGGCGGCCAACTACGCCCGCCGCACCGGCCACCCCAAAGAAGACCTCGAGCAGCTGGCAGCAATTGGGTTGATCAAGGCCTCACGCCGCTACGACTGCAAGCGGGTGAACCGCAGCAGCTCCAACTTCATCGCCTACGCCAGACCATTCGTGAACGGTGAGATCACCCACTACCTGCGCGATAAGGGGTTTCTGATTTCGGTGCCGGGCCGCTGGCGGGAGCTGCATGCCAGGGGGCAGAAGTTGCTGCGGCAGGGCATACCCGCTGATCAGATCCCCAAGCAGTTGGGGCTCACACCAGAACGTTGGGCTGAGATCGCAGCGGCCTGCTCAGTGCGCGTGGTGGCGATGACGGTTAGCATGGCCGATGAATCATTGGAGTGAGAGGTGTTTTCGGGAATGCCAAGATCAGTAGTGGTTAGAAGCTTTATGAAGGGACCCAGCTTATGCTCCCATCTTCTGCATCTTGATGTTAGAAGGGGAATTAAGAGAGTCCCCGATATTGAGAGACCCAAGCATATTTAATCGGGTCCTTCGCCAAGAGGTGCATTATGACTGCCTCGCGCGCCTCTGGCGTTGACATCTTGAGTGCAGACTTAATCTCATACTCTTGCTGCTTCGGGGTTGCTCCTAGAGCTTCTGCCTTCTCAAAGTGTTGATCGCCCAATGTGGGTTGACCCATCTGATAAAAAGTTGCTCCAAGCAAGTTGTGTGGATGAAAGCTCTGAGGGCTTACATTAACTGCCTCGAATCCATCATTTTTTGCTCCTTCAAGGTCGCTTAGGTCACGCTTCGCGCCGCCCCTATTCGTGAGCACAGCACTTCTAGCCCTATTGTCTTGAATACAATAAACGATATCGTCGCTTACGCGTTCGACAATTGCATTGGGATAACCACTTTGCCTAAAGTAACGGCCAGCCTTTGCGAGATTCCAGGCATCCCCATGGTTTAGAAACTCTGCGTAAAGATAGTTGGCTACTATCAAATAAAAGCGATTATCCAAGAGCCATCTTACGTGAGCGTCTTGCAGCTTCCCTGTCTCCTCAAGTTCTTGCAGCACTAAAACTATAAATGAAGGCTCGCATCCTTCTAGTACATCTTCGCGCGACACTCCATATTTCTCTGCCAATGGACCAAAGGTTGCAATGGTCTGCTCTCTTAGTAACTCTGCCTTCGCCTTCGCTTCAACTTTTTTAGCTATCTCTAACTCACGCTCATGTCTCTGCTGTTCTTCGACGCGAATTCTTTCTCTGCGCTGTTTGTCGGCTTGGGGTCCGCAGAAAGTAATAATGGATACAACTTGAGCCAGAAACTCAGGGTTAGCCTGGCAGGCTTTCCAGCTTAGTATGCTTTGGGCGCTTTCTAGTGCTGTGATGTAGTCGCCAGATTCTAGTGAGCCGCAAATTGCCTTGCGTGCCATGTATGACAATTGGTTGGTAGGTGGAGTGCTCATCGTGCTTTCGACTTTAACTCTTTCTAACTCTGCCGTTGGGAGGTAGCCAGGGATCCATAGGTGGCGGCGCTGAGAGCCTCAGCAGGTGGGCTGTCCGCTAGAAGGGCTTGTTAGAAGCAATAACAGGTAGGTAAAAAATATCATCAAAAGCCAATTGATTTCTAATAAGAATCCCCTTGGTTTAGGATGGCGATCCTATTTGTTGTAGTAGCCTAAAAACCAGGAATTGAAAAATGCAGTGTAGTCTGACAAAGGCTATGCCTATGCAAGCAAGAAAGAGCTCAGTCGTCCACAGTGATTGGTTGCGTGGGGCGCGAGTAGGCTGGTAAACGATAATCTTTCCACTTTAAGCCAATGAACTCGGGTCAAGAGATTATCTCTAATGGACGCACCTATACTGTCACGTTTGATGCGACGAGAAATATGCTCATCATAA
>NZ_JAGQCQ010000056.1:0-14924 GCF_024346275.1 Cyanobium sp. BA20m-p-22 | reverse complement strand
CCTGCTGCTGGCTAGGGAAAGCTGAGCGCCATCTTTAGGGCAATCACGATCATCTTGGCCCCGACTGGTCAGGCGGGCTGGGCTCTCGGGCGTATGCCGTCAGTTGGGTCTGCCTCCCGACTGCGATGTAGATCCGGCGTTGGTCAGCGAGGCCCGAGGGCGTGAGCTTTGGCATCACACCGTCCCCGCCAACCCCAACAGAGCGGCACACATATGTAAAAGTCAAGGGATTGGAGCGAAATCTCGCAGCACTTTCACCACACAAGCATTGGCGCCAAGCCCCCAAACCAGCGAACACCAGAACGGTTCCATATTGGTTGGACTGCGGTGCGATCACTTGCTGCCATGGCCAAAACCATCACGCTCAAGAACCTGCCCGACGCACTCCATGCCCGGCTCGCCGCAGCGGCCAAGCGGCACCGGCGCAGCCTCAACAATGAAGCGATCGTTTGCCTGGAGGCCGGTCTGGGAGATGACCCCTTATCCGTAGAGCAGCAGCTGGGAGAGATCCGGGCGCTGCGCAACAGCCTGGCTCAGCACAGCTTTGATCCGGCCGAGATCGATGCCTTCAAGCGCGAGGGTCGGCCTTGATTGTTGTCGACACCAACGTGCTGGCCTATCTGCTGCTGCCGGGACCCAAAACATCCTTGGCAGAAGCTCTGTTGCTCGATCAACCCCGCTGGGCAGCGCCGCCGCTCTGGCGCAGTGAGTGGCGCAATGTGCTCACCACCTACTTGCGGCGTGACCTGCTCCAGCTCTCTGAGGCCGTGGCACTGATGCAACACGCAGAAGTGCTCCTCGCTGGGCAGGACGAACCCGTGGCTTCCGATCAGGTCTTGCAGCTGGCTAACAGCAGCCGCTGCAGTGCCTACGACTGCGAGTTTGTGGCCGCTGCGCTGCAGCTGGGGGTACCGCTAGTCACGGACGACCGCGCCGTTCTCGCGGCCTTCCCAGATGTGGCGAGACCCCTGGTTTAAGAGCTGGAGCGTGGGCCATGGCCAAGGGAGCCCACCAAGGCGGGCAAGGGGGGAAGCTGGTGACGGCCATCACCAGACTGGAGGCGCCGGAAGCCGAGCTCAAGGCCTTGCTGAAGCAGCTCAATGCCGCCGCCGGAACGGGCGGGGAGGAGCGACGGCCCTGGGCATAGCTAGAAAGAAGCCTGCAACCATCGGTCTGGGCATGGCCAAAGGAATCGCAATGCTCGGCTGGATCGACTACGTCGGTCTCACCCGCTGCCGAGCCGTGCCGCCAGACCAGATGGCCGCGCGGCGGGAGCACGGCCTGGGCTGGGCCGTTGCAGGCCAGGCCCTCACCCCCTTCAGCGAGATCGCCATCAACCCCTGGGGGCCGATCGCCGAGGTTCGGCAGGTGCCCGACCCCTCGACCCATGTGCACCTGCCGGCCTACGACGGTGCTGCCCCGTTCGACCTCACGCTCTGCGACTCGCTCAATTCCGATGGAAGCTCCTGGGACTGCTGCACCAGAGGCTTTGCGCGCAAAGCGCTCGCCGCCCTAGAGTCCGAGTTCGGGCTGCGATTCGTCGGGGCTTTCGAGCATGAGTTCACCCTCAGCGGCGGCACCATCACCCCAGGCGCACCCTTCACGGTGGAGGCCTTGCGGGTAGCACCCCGTTTCACAGCAGACCTCGCCGATGCCCTCAGCCAGGCCGGCCTGGAGCCAGAGACCGTGGAACCGGAGTACGGCTATCTCCAATACGAGGTGACCACAGCCCCGGCCATCGGCCTGGCGGCAGCCGACCGGGCGATCCTGACCCGCGAGGTGATCCGCGAGGTAGCCCGCTGGCATGGGCTGCGCGCCACGTTTTCGCCCAAACCCAGCCTCGATGGGGTCGGCAATGGGGCGCACCTGCACTTCAGCTTTGCCGATGGCGAAAGCCGCAACGTGAGCTTCGATGCGAGCACGCCCTCGCAGGCGAGCCCCTTTGTGCAGAGCTTCATTGCTGGCGTGATGGATCACATGCCGGCGTTGGTGGCCTACACCGCGCCGAGCCCGGTCTCCTACCTGCGGCTGGGCCCGCACCACTGGAGCTGCGGCTTCGCCAGCTTCGGCATCCAGAACCGCGAGGCCGCCATCCGCATCTGCCCCTCACCAGCCCGGGATCCCAAGCGCCAGGCCAGTGGCTTCAACCTGGAATACCGGCCGGCCGATGCCACCGCGAGCCCCTACATGATCATCGGCGCCCTTATCCAGGCCGGACTCTCGGGTGTACGCCGTCAGCTGCCTCTGCCTCCCTCGGAAGCTCTGAGCGCACTCGAAGCGGATGAGATCGCCAGCTCCTGGATGCCGCCGACCATGCGGCGCTCTTACGTGGACGTCAAGCGATTGGAGCAGAAACTGGCCGAGGAGAAAGTGCCTGAGGAGGTCTGCCGGCAGCACGCAGCCGTCTACTGAACAGCGGAGCAATCCAGCTTTGACAGGGGCCTATCAGCTCGTTCTATCGGTGGTGCTCACCGGGGAGTCGGCCCTCAGGGCAGGATTAATCTCAAACCGGGAAACGCTTGGCGATAGCGGCGCCCATCCCTGGTGAGCAGTCCCGTGGACTCCAGAAGGGCATGGGCACCGATCAGGCAATCCGGAAGGCGGCCCGATCAGACTCCGGGGCATAGATAGGCGCAGGTTTCGTCATGGCAAGGAAGGGCGGCTGGCAGGAATTCAGCAGCAACGCCGCAAGCACGGCCAGGCCCACCACGGGAGAGGCCGGCCCGGCGGGCGCACCCAGCCCAAAGGACCAGCAGCGGGTGCGGGTGCAGCGCACCAAGGTCGCCAAAGGCGGAAAACTGGTGACGGCGATCACCGGGCTGGGGGCACCGGAGGCCGAGCTCAAGACCCTGCTCAAACAGCTCAAGGCCGCCGCCGGCACCGGCGGCACCATCAAAGACGGCGTGATCGAGCTGCAGGGAGACCAGGTGGCTCCAGCTATCTCAGCCCTGGAGCAGGCCGGCTACCGGCCAAAGCAGGCGGGGGGCTGAAAGGCAAGCGCCACGAGGCTCAACCGAGGGACTTGCCGAGGGGCAAGCTCAGAAGCCCGCCTTGGTGAAATCGTCGCCGATGTAGCCAAGGGGCAATTGGTCACGCTCAGCCAGTGCCGCCGCAAAACAATCCCCGAAGTTGAGCTGGGCCGGATGGCCCTGGCCCTTGCCAAAACGCTTGAAGATGCCGAGAGCGCGCTCTGCCAGTTCCCCATCCACCGGCACCACATCAGGATCAATTAATTCCAGCAACGTCTGCATCGGTTCGAGCACACCACGGCAGTGCGCAACCAGCAGCAGCTCCTGCAGGGTGCCTGCGGACATGCGTATGACTTCAGCCCGCTCGAGCGTCTGCTGGTGTTGCTCCCACCCAGCTTCTCGCTGAAGAATTGCCAGTAGCAGCGAAGTATCCAGAATCACGACGGCAACCCCTGCTCGTCGTATAGCGAATCGGCATGGAAAGGTTTGGCGGTCTTGATGGCCTGTTCCTGAAGGACGGGTAACTCGGCACTGAGGCGCCTGCGCCGGCTCAAGCACCGCTGCCGCTGCAGCTCCAGCTCCAGGGCATCCCCCACAATCTCGGTCACGCCCCTACCCGTGAGCTGGCGCAGCTGCTCGAGCAGGGCGTCTACCCGGGGGCTCTTAATGCTGACAGCCATTGCAGAAACCGTTTCTTGATTCCAATTCTAGAATCAAAATCAAGTGCCCGGGCATCCGACAACAAAGCGCCTTCCAAGGACCTGGCGCGGGGCACAGGGGAGAATGCCCCCATCCGCCCCACCTCCCTGCGTCGATGTCCGCCGCTCCCACCACCCCCACCTACGGCGAGCTCACCAACCAGGGGGCCTCGACCAACATCGCCTGGCACCACACCACGGTGGATCGGGCCGCCCGGGCCGATCAGCGGGGCCATCGCAGCGCCATCCTCTGGTTCACGGGCCTGAGCGGCTCGGGCAAGAGCACCCTGGCCAACGCCGTGAACTCGGCCCTGTTTGAACAAGGTCTCAGCTGCTACGTGCTCGACGGCGACAACATCCGCCACGGCCTCTGCAAAGACCTGGGCTTCTCCGACGCCGCCAGGGAGGAAAACATTCGCCGCATCGGCGAGGTGAGCAAGCTTTTTCTAGATGCGGGGGTGGTGGTGCTCACCGCCTTCGTGTCGCCCTTCAAGGCCGACCGCGACCGCGCCCGGGCCCTGGTGGATGCCGGCGACTTCATCGAGATCCACTGCGCCGCCAACCTGGAGGTGTGCGAGCAGCGCGACACCAAGGGGCTCTACGCCAAGGCGCGGGCCGGCGAGATCCAGGAGTTCACGGGCATTTCCAGCCCCTACGAGGCCCCCGAGGCTCCGGAGCTGCAGCTAGACACCGGTTCCCAGAATCTGGGGGATTCGGTGGCCCAGGTGATCGGCTACCTGGAAGCCCAGGGGTTAATCAGCCCGGCGGCCTGAGCGCCTCCCCGGCCCGCAACTGCTCACCCCAGGCATCCAGAAAGGTTTTGGCGCAACTGGCCACCGGCACCGCCAGCAGCAGGCCCAGCAGATCCCCCAAACCCAGCAGGCTGCCCAGCCTGGCCCCCACCGGCAGGCTGATCAGCAGCCAGGCGGGCTCCAGGCCCACGATCCGGCCCATCAGGCGAGGCTGGATCACCTGGTCCACCACCTGTCCGACAGCGATGGCGGCCGCCAGCACCTCCAGGGCAGTGCGGGGATCGTCAAGGGCCAGCAACAGGCTCACCGCCACGATCGTGACGGCGCTGGCATAGGGGATCAGGGTGGTGAAGCCGATCGCCACCGCAAAGAGCGCGCCGTAGGGAATACCCAGCAGGGTGAAGACCAGGATCTGGGCCGCGCTGAGGATCAGGGCCAGCAGCACCTGGCCGGCGAAGTAGCCGCGGAAGGTGCGGTTCAAGGTGGCCACCACCAGCTCCCGCAAGCGAGAGGGCAGCCATTGGGCCAGGCCGGCACTGATGCCCTCACCGCCCAGCAGCAGAAACACCGCCAGCACGAGCACGATCACGGTGTTGACCGTGAGCCCCAAGGTGGCGCCCAGCAGGCCCAGCAGCTGCTGGCTCAACTGGCGGGCCAGCAGGCTGGTGCGGGTGAGCAGTTCGCTGCTGAGGTCGCCGAAATCGCTGGGCAGACCCCGCGAAGCCGCCCAGGCCTGGAGCTGTTGCAGCAGGGTTTCCCCCTGGGCCAACCAGGTGGGCAGGGCCGTGATCAGCTCGCCCAGCTGCTCAATCAGCCGCGGCAGCAGCCAAACCGCCGCCAGGGCCATCAGGCCCAGGCTGGCCCCCACCACCAGGCCATAGGCCAGCAGCCGCGGCAGGCCGCGGCCCATCAGCCAGCGGCTGGGCAGATCGAACAAAAAAGCGATCAAGGCCGCCGCCACAAACAGGGCCGGGAAGGGCGCCAGGGGCAGCAGCAGCTGGCGCAGCACCCAGAGGTTGAGCACCAGCAGGGGCAGGGCCAGGCCGGCCTTGAGCCAGGGGGGCAGAACGAGCCGTTCCAGCATCAGCCCATCTGCTCCAGATAGGCCCGGCTGCCGAGCTGCTGCAGGCGGGCGTCCTTGGCGCGCACCTGGCCATGGAGCCCGTCGCGATAATCCGAGATGGCCTGGGCCAGGCGCGGATCGGCGGTGGCGAGGATCTGGGCCGCCAGCAGGCCAGCGTTGAGGCCGTTGCCGATCGCCACGGTGGCCACCGGGATGCCGGCGGGCATCTGCACGATCGAGTGGAGTGAATCCACCCCCGACAACGCCCTGCTCTGCACCGGCACGCCGATCACCGGCAGGGTGGTGAGGGAGGCCAGCATCCCCGGCAAGTGGGCCGCCCCACCGGCACCGGCGATGATCACCTTGAAGCCCCGCTCGCGGGCCATCTGGGCAAATTCCACCATCTCCAGGGGAGTGCGATGGGCCGAGAGCACCCGCACCTCTACCGCCACTCCAAACTGCTCCAGCACCTGCACCGCCGGCTGCATGGTGGGCAGGTCTGAGTCGCTGCCCATCACCACGGCCACCCGCGGGGCGGCTGCAGTCCACGGGGTGTCAAAGGAGGAGAGCGCAACCACGCCACCGCAGGCAGAGAATGGCATTGTCCCTTCTGGCTGCTCCGGCGCCACTCCTGCCCATGCGCTGGCTCAGCAATGTGCGCCTGCCCCAGGCCAAACGCTGCAGCCACGGCGGCCAGCAGCGCTGGCGCATCGGCCTCGACGCCGACGACCTGATCAGCGTGGTGGAGCCCCTGGCGGCCGGCAGCAGCGCTGCCGGTGAGGACTGGGGCGGCGACTGGCTCAGCCCGGCCGGGGTGGATCTGCAGATCAACGGCGGCCTGGGCCTGGCCTTTCCGGAGCTCACGCCGGCCGATCTTCCGCAACTGGAGAAGCTGCTGGAGCTGCTCTGGCGCGACGGCGTCGAAGCGATCTGCCCCACCCTGGTGACCTGCGGTGTTGCACCCCTGCGCCAGTCCCTGGCCGTGCTCGCCGAGGCGCGGGCAGCCCACCAACCGGGCCGCTGCCAGCTGCTGGGCGCCCACCTGGAGGGCCCCTTCCTGGAGCCAACGCGGCGCGGCGCCCATCCTGCCCAGCACCTGGCCGCACCGAGCCTGGCTGCCCTGGCCGAGCGGATCGAAGGCTTCGAAGACGACATCGACCTGGTGACCCTCGCCCCGGAACTGGAGGGGGCCGGCGCCGTGATCACTGCCCTGGCCGAGCGTGGAATCGTGGTGAGCCTGGGCCATAGCGCGGCCACGGAAGTCCAGACCCACGCCGCCTTCGCTGCCGGCGTGAGCATGCTCACCCACGCCTTTAATGCCATGCCTGACATGCACCGGCGCGCGCCAGGGCCGGTGGCGGCTGCCGCCCTGCGAGGGGACGTTGCCATCGGCCTGATCGCCGATGGGGTGCACGTGGAGCCCACGATGGCGGTGCTGCTGCAGCGGCTGGCTCCAGAGCAGCTGGTGCTGGTGAGCGATGCCCTGGCCCCCTACGGCCTCGGCGAAGGCCAGCACCGCTGGGATGAGCGCCTGCTGATCGTGGCCGACGGCAGCTGCCGGCTTGCGGACGGCACCCTGGCCGGCGTCACCCTGCCGCTGCTGGAAGGGGTGCGGCGCCTGGCCAGCTGGGGCGTGCGACCCGAGCAGGCGATCGCCGCGGCCACGATCACGCCCCGGCGGGTGCTGGGGGAAGACCGCAGCCTGCCCCAAATGCTGGTGGGTACCCCCCTGGTGGAGACCCTGCGCTGGAACGCGTCAGCCGACGCGCTCAGCTGGCAGCGGGCTCCAGGCTGAAGCCAAGCTCGGCAAACTGGGAGCCAATCTGGAGGAGGTATGCCCGCTTCATCCTGCCGATCCTGGGGGGTGGGCATGATCGGGAGCACGGGGTCCCCTACGCCGCCCTGGGCACTGCGCCGGCTGGCAGCTTCCCCTTCCCCGGCAGTCCCAAGGGACTCCCTTACCCCTATTTGGCCATCCACGACGTGTGCCATGTGATCGGCGGCGAACAGCAAGTTCTGGGCTTCACGATGGCCCCTGTTGCAGTTCCAGATGGGCATCGCCGATCCCCGCCCCCTGGCCGACGTGCGGCGCGATCTGAATGTGCTGAAGGCCAGCAGCGAAACTCCATAAACTAGATCACAAACCAGGTTGCAGCTGCCATGGATCACTCCGTCGGCGCCTTTGAAGCCAAGGCCCAGCTCTCGCGGTTGCTGCGGGCCGTGGAGCAGGGCGAACAGTTCACGATCACCGTGCGGGGGCGCCCCGTGGCCGATCTGGTGCCCCACCGCGCCGCATCCCGTGAAGGCCTGGCCGCAACCATCGCCGCTCTGCAGGCCTTCCCGCGCATTCGCCAAGCCAGCGATGCGGATGTGGCCAGCTTCGTGGCAGAGGGCCGGCGTTGACCCTCGTGCTCGACGCCTCCATGGCCCTGGCCTGGGTGTTTGAACGCCAGCAGGCCGAGGACGCAGCCCGCGCCAGCCAGCTGCTGGCGACCTGCGGTGAAGAGCCCTGGTGGGTCCCTGGTCTCTGGCAGCTGGAGGTCGCCAATGCCCTGTTGGTGGCCGAGCGGCGCGGCTTGATTGAGCCGGAGGCGAGCGATCTGTTTCGGGCCCGCCTGGCCAGCTTGCCGATCAGCTGCGACGACGACACGGCGCAGGAGCGCCAGTCCAGGCTGGTTGCCCTGGCCCGCTGCCACGGACTCTCCAGCTACGACGCCACCTATCTCGAACTCGCCCAGCGCCTGGGAGCCCATTTGGCCAGCTTCGATCGCCGGCTCAACCAGGCAGCAGCTGCGGTGGGGGTTGCATTGGTTCCATGAAAACTGATGGCCTCGGGAGGGCCTGAGCCTGCCGCCAACGGCGCTCCCTAGGATCCGGCCCATTCCGAGGCCCATTGCCGCGCTCGATGCCTTTCGAGCGCTGGAACCGCATCTACAGCACCTCCGACGACGTCAACAAGGTGCAGCGCAACATCCGCATCGGCCACAAGAAGACCGTTGACAACGTGCTGGCCTGGCTGCAGGAGCAGGGCAACCTGACGGAGCGCAGCTTCTGTGATGCCGGCTGCGGCGTCGGCAACCTGGCGATCCCCCTGACCCAGCCACGAGCAGCTGCTGTTCTCGGCCTCCGACCTGGAGAGCCTCGGGGGTCGCTACGACACGGTGATCTGCCTGAATGTGTTTATCCACTTTTCACGCCTGGTCAGCTTCGAGCGGTCAATGCTGCAGGCCAACCAGCCCCCTGATCCGATGCCAGACTCTTGCTTGGCAGAGGGCACCGGGCAAAAGCGCGATGAACGAAATTCTTTTTGTCGTGGAAGAAGCCGAAGATGGGTCATTCCGAGCCCACGCCGTTGGCAGTTCGATTCACACCGAGGCGGAGGATTTGGAGCAGCTGCATCAAGAGATCCGTGATGCCGTGCACTGCCACTTTGAGGAGGGTGATGCGCCCCCGTTGATACGGCTTCATCACGTGCGCCAGGAACTGCTGGCCCTGTGAAGATCCCCCGTGATCTCGATGGTGCAGAACTGGCGCGGCGGTTAGCACGATTTGGCTATGCCGAACCGGGCAGCAACACCTCACCATCCCCGCCCATAAACCTTTGCGTCTGGGCACACTCCGGCAGATCCTCGAGGACGTGGCCAATCAAGTTGGCACCAAACTGGACGCGCTGATCCAAGCGCTGGATGCCTGAGCGGCTCAGGCTGAGCGCCCCACCCGGAAGGTGAGGTTGAGGAGAGCCTGCTGCTGCAACCTCATCTGGGCAGGGGGTTCCATCAACAGCAGATCGCCGTCGCGCAACGGGATGCTGAACGGGGGGCGCAACCGCTGCCGCCACCGGCGCTCCCTAGGATCCGCCCCATCCCGAGGCCCTGTGCCGCGCTCGATGCCCACCGCCGCCAAAACAGCAGCCGAAACAGCAGACGAAAAAGCCGAGGTGAAGGGCTACTTCGAAACCACTGGCTTCGATCGCTGGAACCGCATCTACAGCTCCTCCGACGACGTCAACAAGGTGCAGCGCAACATCCGCATCGGCCACCAAAAGACCGTTGACAACGTGCTGGCCTGGCTGCAGGAGCAGGGCAATCTGGAGCAGCGCAGCTTCTGTGACGCCGGCTGCGGCGTCGGCAGCCTGACGCTGCCTTTGGCCCAGCTGGGCGCTGGCTCAATCGCCGCCTCCGACCTCTCCGCTGCGATGGTGCAAGAGGCCGAGCGCCGCGCTGGTGAGCTGGGCGTCAAGCCCGGCCAGATTAGCTTTCTGGCCTCGGATCTGGAGAGCCTGGAGGGTCGCTACGACACGGTGATCTGCCTGGATGTGTTCATCCACTACCCCCAGCAGCCCGCCGAGGACATGGTGCGCCACCTGGCTTCGATGGCGGAGCGGCACCTGATCGTGAGCTTTGCCCCCTACACGCCGCTGCTGGCGCTGCTCAAGGGCATCGGCCAGCTGTTCCCCGGCCCCAGCAAGACCACCCGGGCCTACACCCTGCGCGAGGACGGCATTGTGGCCGCCGCCGAGGCCGCCGGCTTCGTGCTCAGGCGCCGCAGCCTCAACCAGGCTCCCTTCTACTTCTCCAGGCTGCTCTCCTTTGAGAAGCGCTGAGGAAAAACTGGGGGTGACTATGCCAGTCGATACCGATGTCGAGAAGCTGATCGCGGCCCTTGCCGAGGCGGTGATCAGCCACGCCGATGAGCTCACTGCGCTGGATCGGGCGATCGGGGATGGCGACCATGGCCTCAACATGCGACGCGGCTTCGAAGCCGTGCTCAAGCAACTGCCATCCCTGGCGGGCCAACCTCTGCCTGAGGCCCTCAAGGCCGTGGGGATGACCCTGGTGATGACGGTGGGCGGTGCTTCTGGACCGCTCTATGGAACCCTCTTCCTCCAATTGGGCAAGGAGCTGCCGGCCGGAGCGAATCGCCAGGAGCTCTGCACCGCCTTGGCCGCGGCCCTCACCGCCTTGAAACTCCGCGGCAAATCCGAGCGGGGCCAAAAAACGATGATCGATGCGCTGGAACCCGCCCTAGAGGCCTTCCAGCAGGGGAAGGACCCTGTGGCTGCGGCCCTCAATGCGGCAGAAGCCACGATCCCGATGCAGGCCCAGCGCGGCAGGGCTGCCTTCCTAGGGGAGCGCTCAATCGGTCACATGGATCCCGGAGCCCGTTCCAGTGCGCTGCTGATCGCGGCCGCCGCCGCGGTAGGAGCCCAGCAGCCATGAACCCAGCTGCCCCCCTTGAGGATCAGCTCAGTCCCGTCGGCATTGTGGTGGTGTCCCATTCCGCCGACGTGGCCCGGGGCACCGCCGCGATCGTGGAACAGATGGTGGGCACCTCGGTGCCCCTGGCCTGGTGTGGGGGTGACCCCAGCGGCGGGTTGGGCACCGACGTGTCAGCGATCCTCACCGCAATCGAGACGGCCTGGTCGGAACGGGGGGTGGCGATCCTGGCCGACCTGGGCGGGGCGGAACTCAACAGCGCCATGGCCATCGAGCTGCTGCCTCCAGAGCGCCAATCTCGGGTGGTGGTCTGTCGGGCGGCGATCGTGGAGGGGGCCTTGGTGGCGGCCACCGAAGCCTCCTGCGGCTCGAGCCTCGAGCAGGTGCGCGACAGCGCGGAAGCCTGGCAACCATGACCCTCACCCGCACGGTGCGTCTGAGCGCAGACAACGGTCTCCATGCCCGCCCGGCAGTGAGGGTCACCCAGCTCGTGCGCAGCTTTTGCAGTGCGGTGGAGATCAGCCTGGATGCCGCCGGTCCCTGGATTGATGCGGGCAGCATCGTGAAGCTGATGGCCGCCCGCCTGCTGCCCGGGAGCCTGGTGCATCTGCGGGCGACGGGAACGGATGCGGAAGCGGCTCTCGCCGCCCTGGTGAGCCTGCTGGAGGATGGGCCAAGCGATGGAGAAAAGCCAAGCAATCCCAGTGGCCACTGAAATGCCAGTGGCCACTGAGCGGAAGGGCCAGTCGGCCGCCCCAGGGCTGGCCCTGGCCCCCCTGGAGGAGCTCCTGCCAACACTCTCTCCAGGCTCCCCAGCACAAGAAACCAAGGCAGATCCGGATGCCGAGCGCTCCCGCCTCGAACAGGCCATCAGGGCGGCGATCGGGGGGCTCAACGCCCTGGTGGCACAAGCAGATTCCGAAGCAGGAGAGATCCTGGCCTTTCAGGTGGCGATGCTGGAGGACCCCAACCTGGCCGAACCCGCCTGGCAGGCCATTGCGACAGGCAGCCCGGCCGGCAGCGCCTGGACGTTGGCCACCGCCCCCCTGATTGCCGACTTCGAAGGGTCTGGGGATGCCCTGTTCGCCTCCAGGGCCAGTGATCTATGCGATCTGCGCGACCGGGTACTGGCAGAACTGAACGGCACCCCAGCCGGCCCGCTTAAGCAGCAGCCTGGCGCGACCGTGCTCCTGGCCGATGACCTCAGCCCCTCTCAGTTTCTGAGCTGGACCTGGCATCCCGGCTCAGCCATTGCCCTGCGCCGGGGCAGTGCCGCCAGCCATCTGGCCCTGCTGGCCCGCTCGCGGGGGATTCCCATGGTGGTTGGGCTGGGTCCTCTCGATGCCGCCGGCCATCAACTGGCCCTGGTGGATGGCGATAGCGGCCGCGTTGTGCTCAGCCCGGATCCTGTAGAGCAAGCGCGCATGGCCCATGCCCCAAAGGGCCCGGCGAGCTTGTCAGCGGGGGATCCCTACGTGATGGGACCTGCCCGGACGGGCGATGGCGTCGCAATCAACCTGCAGCTCAACATCAACGGCGTGGAAGAGCTGGCTGGCCTGAATCCGGGCTGCTGCGACGGCATCGGGCTGGTGCGCAGCGAATTTCTGTTCAGCCAGGGGCTGCCCAGGGAAGACCAGCAGTTCCAGGCCTACCGGCGGATCCTGGAGTGGGCCAATGGCCGGTCGGTGACGATCCGCACCCTCGATGCCGGCGGCGACAAACCCATTCCAGGGCTGTCCCTTCCCGAGGAGGCGAACCCGTTCCTCGGCTGCCGGGGCCTGCGCTTCTCCCTCGCCCATCCCGCCCTGTTTGAGGTGCAACTGAGGGCCCTGGCCCGGGCGGCCTGCGAAGGAGACCTGCGCATCCTGTTGCCAATGGTGACCCTGCCGGCCGAATTGGACGCGGCCAGCGCCCTGCTGGATAAAGCCGTTGCTGACCTGCGGTCCGAGGGGCTGCCTGCCAGCCGGCCACCGCTCGGGGTGATGGTGGAAGTGCCGGCCGTGGCGATCAAGCCGGAGTTGTTCAGCAGCGCCGCCTTCTTCTCGATCGGCAGCAACGACCTCACCCAGTACGTGATGGCTGCAGCCCGCGACAACACCAGCGTGAGCTCCCTGCACGACTGCGCCCATCCCGCTGTGACCGTCTTGATCGAGCAGGTGGTGCAAGCCGGCGCCAGCCTGGGAATTCCGGTGAGCCTCTGTGGCGACATGGCGGGCGATCCCAACCACCTGGCCGCCCTGCTGAACGCAGGCTTGCGCCGGCTATCGGTGGCGCCAGCCTGGCTGGGTACCACCAAACGCCACCTGGCCCAACTGAGCTGTGGCAGGAGCTGAGCTGAGCCCACACACTGAACTGAACCCAAACCGACCTTGGCGCTTTGAAGAAGTTCCTCAACAGCCCGGAAACGCTGCTGGCCGAGAGCCTTGCCGGGTTGGCCGGCGCCCATAGCGACATCCTGAAGCTGGGGCCCGACGGGCGTTACGTGTGTCGGCGGCAGCCGGTGGCGGGCAAGGTGGCGCTGATCTCCGGCGGCGGGGCTGGCCATGAACCGCTCCATGCCGGCTTCGTGGGTCTGGGGATGCTCGACGCCGCCTGTCCAGGGCAGGTCTTCACCTCCCCCACGCCAGACCAAATGCTGGCGGCCATAGCGGCAGTAGATGGGGGCGCCGGCGTGCTGTTCATCGTCAAGAACTACGCCGGCGACGTGATGAATTTCGAGATGGCCGCTGAGATGGCCGCTGCGGGCTCCGGGCCAGAGATCTTGACCGTGCTCACCAACGACGATGTGGCCGTGGAGGAGTCGACCTGGTCGAGCGGCAGGCGGGGCGTAGCCGGCACCCTGGTCGTCGAGAAGCTGCTGGGGGCTGCAGCGGAACAGGGGATGGGGCTGGCGGATCTCAAAGCCCTGGGAGACCGCACCAACAGCCTCACCCGCACGATGGGCGTGGCCCTGAGCAGCTGCACCGTGCCAGCCGCAGGCACACCCACCTTCAACCTGGGCGAAGCGGAAATCGAAATGGGCGTGGGCATCCACGGCGAGCCAGGCCGGCGGCGGCAGGCCTTCACCAGTGCCGATGCCATCACCGACGAACTCCTGCATGCCATCTGCGACGATCTGGGCGCCGCCGGCCTGGAACCGGGCGACATCCTGCTGTTCATCAACGGCTTTGGCGGCACGCCGCTGATGGAGTTGCACCTGCTCTACAACGCAGCCCGGCACAGGCTCGAGCAAAGAGGTTTCCGAGTGCAGCGCTCCCTGGTGGGCTCCTACGTGACCTCCCTGGAAATGGCCGGGGCCTCGATCACGGTCTCCCTGCTCGATGGGCAGGCCCTACGCCTCTGGGATTCCCCGGTGCACACCGCAGCCCTCCGCTGGGGATGCTGAGCTGGCGGTTCGGCGCACCACCCGAAACGTCAGATTGAGGCGCTCCTGCTGCAGCCGCAGCCGCCGGGGCAGGGCGTGCTGCCACCACAGCTGGGTGGGGGGATCCATCAGCAGCAGGTCGCCATGGGCCAGCTCCAGGTTGAAGGGCTTGCCGGGGGCTCCGGAGAGGAGGCCAGAGAGGGCATTGGCGGGGCTGGGCCTTGGCCGCAGGCGGAAATCACGGGCTGCGCCAAGGCTGAGGGAGGCGATCGGCGCAGCGGGATCGAGTTCGGGCTCGTCGTCAGCGTGCCAGCCCATGGCATCGCGGCCGTCGCGGTAGCGATTGAGCAGCAGGGAGTTGAAGCGCCAGCCGGTGAGCTGCTCGAGCGCCAGGCGCAACTCAGCGGTGGCCGGCGACCAGGGCTCGATCACATTGCTCAGCCCGCTGTAGCGGTAGCCACAGCCGGGATCGGCCATCCAGCAGGTGAGCCGCGGCAACGGATGGCGGCGGCCGAAAAGCGTGATCGCCTCCTGCTTCCAGGGCACCTCGGCCTGCAGCGCCGCGAGCAGCTCGGCCGCTCGGGCCGGGGGCAGCCAGGCCGGCCAGTGGCGCAGCCGCAGGCCCGGGCCCTCCAATTCAGCCATCGACTGCCCCCCGCAGGGCCTCGGGCAACGGTGCCTCCAGCTCGAGCAGGCCGCCAGCGGGGCAGGCCAACCGCAGCTGGTGGGCATGCAGGCAGTACCCCCCATCCCCCGGCAGGGCCTGATCACTGACTGCCCCACCGGCCAGATAGAGCGGATCGCCCAGCAGCGGCGCCCCGGCGGCGGCGGTGTGGATACGGATCTGGTGGGGCCGGCCCGT
>NZ_JAGQCQ010000055.1:0-14943 GCF_024346275.1 Cyanobium sp. BA20m-p-22 | reverse complement strand
AGGGGCGACCTCGGCGTCGAAATGCCTGCCGAGGAAGTGCCGTTGCTGCAAAAGGAGCTGATCCGCAAGGCCAACAGCCTCGGTATCCCGGTTATCACCGCCACCCAGATGCTCGATTCGATGGTGAGTTGCCCCAGGCCCACCAGGGCCGAAGTGAGCGATGTGGCCAATGCCATCCTCGACGGAACAGATGCGGTGATGCTCTCTAATGAGAGCGCGGTCGGCGACTTCCCGGTGGAGGCCGTAGCCACGATGGCCACCATTGCCAGGCGGATCGAGCGCGACTACCCCCAGCGCCACCATGACAGCAACATGGCGCCCACAATTGGCAATGCGATCTGCCAGGCGGTCAGCAGCATCGCCCGCCAGCTCAACGCCGCGGCGATCCTGCCACTTACGAAGGGGGGCTCAACGGCCCGCAACGTCAGCAAGTTCCGGCCCAGCACGCCGATCCTGGCCATCACCAGTGAGGTGCAGGTGGCACGCCAGCTGCAGCTCTGCTGGGGTGTAAATCCCCTTCTGGTGCCGGAGCAGAGCTCTTCCACCAGCACCTTCAGCCTCGCCATGGGCAAGGCCAGGGAGCTCGGCTTCCTCAAGGATGGCGATCTGGTGGTACAAACGGCCGGCACCCTGTCCGGGGTGAGTGGCTCCACCGACTTCATCAAGGTTGGCACCGTCTCGGCCGTGCTCTCCAAGGGGGTCGGCATCGGCAATGGCTCGGTGAGCGGCCGGGTGCGGCTTGTGGATAGTCCGGCGGCGGCCGCTGCCATCCAGACCGGTGAGATCCTGGTGGTACGGGAGACGACGGTTGAGTATGTGGAGGCGATCCGCAAGGCAAAGGCGGTCATCGCCGAAATCGGCGGCATGGAGAGCCACGCTGCCGTGATCGCCCAGAGCACCGGGATCCCGACGATTGTGGGGGTCGCCAATGCCATCGCCAGTCTGCTTCAAGGCGAAATCGTCACCCTCGATCTGCAGCGGGGAGAGGTGCATCGAGGCGCCCGCAGCCACAACAGTGACCCCAACGGCGCCATCGTCTAAGCACTGCAGAGCTGGTTCCGGCAGCCATGACATCCAAACTCCCAGTGCGCGAATCGGTGGGGATGGCCCTCTCCACCCTGCGCGCCAACAAGCTGCGCAGCCTGCTCACCATGCTCGGCATTGTGATCGGCAATGCTTCGGTGATAACCCTGGTGGGGGTTGGCAAGGGTGCCCAGAACCTGGCTGAGGGTCAGCTGAGCAATCTGGGCGCAAATGTACTTTTTGTTGTGCCAGGCAACAACGACACCCGCCGCCAGGGCATTGATTTTCCCAAGACCCTGGTGTTCGAAGACGCCCAGGCCATCGCCGAGCAGGTACCCAGCGTCAAGCGGGTTGCCCCCCAGATCACCCTGAGTGAGGTTCTCCAGGCCGGTGCGGTCAGTGGCACCGCCTCTATTTCAGGGGTGACCCCTGAATTTCTGCCCGTGCGTCAATTTGAGATGGCCCAGGGGCGTTTTTTCACTGCGAGCGATCTCAATGCGGCCCGCAATGTGCTTGTGGTCGGGCCTGACCTGGGCAGCAAGATGTTCCCGGGCAAGGCTGCTGTGGGTCGCCAGCTGCGCATTCGCAACCAGCTGTTTGAAGTAATTGGCGTGCTCGAGCCGAAGGGAGCCGTATTCGGCCAGAACCAGGATGAAAACGGCTACATACCCCTCACCACGATGGTGAGCAAACTTTCAGGTCGGGATCCCACCTACGGCGTCAACCTCAACTTCATCAGTGTCGAAGCCCGCGATGAGCAGAGCACTGGGGCGGCCAGCTTCCAGATCACCAACCTGCTGCGCCAGCGGCACCGAATCCTGCGGGAAGACGACTTTGCCGTGCGCTCCCAGAAGGATGCCCTCACCATCGTGAGCACCATCACCGGCGGGCTCACCTTGATGCTGGGTGCCATTGGAGCCGTATCCCTGCTTGTAGGTGGTATCGGCATCATGAACATCATGTTGGTGTCAGTGAGCGAGCGCACCGAGGAAATCGGCTTGCGCAAAGCTCTAGGGGCCCGCAGTGGCGATGTGCTGCTGCAGTTTCTGGTGGAGTCCTTGGTGCTGGCCAGCCTGGGCGGCTTGATCGGCAGTGCGGTGGGCATCGGCACCGTGGCCTTGGTCGCTTTGGTGACCCCCCTGCCCGCGGCTATCGGCGCCAGCACTGTGCTGGGAACGGTGGTCCTTTCGGGCTCCATCGGCCTCTTCTTCGGAGTGGTGCCAGCGCGCCGGGCAGCCCAACTCGATCCCATCGTCGCCCTGCGCAGCCTCTGACAAACCGAAACAAATATAAAGAGCACAAAAGGGTGCCCTTGGTCACCAAAACTCCAAATAAGCAGTGGCTTGATGGGGCTGTTAACCGGCACCGACTTTGACTGTCCTGGCTTGCAGCTACAGAAACAGCAGTAGCCGCATGGTGATCATGCGTTGCGTTGGCCCCAACGAGTTTTTTCTGGAGCGGGTTGTCTTTCCCTTCGAGCTGCTCAGTTTTGAGTGCCCCCCCACCAGCGAAGTGAAGGTCTGGACCCATGGGCTGGGCGGGCCGGAACTGCTGGAGACACTCCAGGCTGAAGAGCTCGGTATCGATATCCCAGCCGCTTCGCCCCAGGTTGACCTGCTCCAATCCGCCAGCCCATGGGAGTTCAGCTGGTCTGACGCTGTCTGAAGCGCCCTGGGCGGGTCAGCGATCGGGGACCCCAGCGCCGTTACACTCGGTAAGAAAGCGGGTCAGTTATGAATCAGCGGTGGCGTCTAATTGCTCTCTGGCTGCTGCCTTTGGCCGTGGTGGCCTTCCTCGGCTGGCAGCTGCTTGGTAACGGCGGTACGCCCCGCTTCAACCCAAATACTGCGAACGAGGCTCCTCGCAATGCGGCGGTAGCCCGCATGAGTTACGGCCGCTTCCTCGATTACGTCGATGCCGGCCGGGTGACCGCAGTTGACATCTATGACGGCGGCCGCACGGCTGTGATCGAGGCGGTGGATCCCGACCTGGACAACAGGGTGCAGCGGCTGCGGGTAGATCTGCCCGGGGTTGCCCCCGAGCTGGTGAACAACCTCAAGGAGCAGGGGATCAGTTTTGACATTCACCCGCCCAAGAGCGCCCCGCCGGTGCTCGGCCTGCTCGGCAACCTTCTCTTCCCCCTGCTGCTGATCGGCTCGCTGGTGTTCCTGGCCCGCCGGGGTAGCGGGATGCCAGGTGGCCCCGGCCAGGCAATGCAGTTTGGTAAGACCAAGGCCCGCTTCGCCATGGAGGCTGAGACGGGCGTCAAGTTTGACGACGTGGCCGGGGTGGAGGAGGCCAAGCAGGACCTGCAGGAAGTGGTGACCTTCCTCAAGACTCCGGAGAGATTCACCTCCGTAGGCGCCAAAATCCCCAAGGGTGTGCTGCTGGTTGGTCCCCCTGGCACCGGCAAAACACTGTTGGCAAAAGCGATCGCAGGGGAAGCGGGCGTGCCCTTTTTCTCGCTCTCCGGATCGGAATTCGTTGAGATGTTTGTGGGCGTCGGCGCCAGCCGGGTGCGGGACTTGTTTAAGCGGGCCAAGGAGAACAGCCCCTGCTTGATCTTCATCGATGAGATCGATGCGGTCGGCCGTCAGCGCGGTGCCGGTGTGGGCGGTGGAAACGACGAGCGGGAGCAGACCCTCAACCAGCTGCTCACCGAGATGGATGGCTTTGAAGGCAACAGCGGCATCATCATCATTGCGGCCACGAACCGGGCCGATGTGCTGGATTCCGCCCTGCTGAGGCCGGGTCGCTTCGATCGCCAGGTGCAGGTTGACGTGCCGGATATCAAGGGCCGGCTTTCAGTGCTGAAGGTGCACAGCCGCAACAAGGTTTTGGCGGCAGATGTGAGCCTCGAGGCAATTGCCCGCCGAACCCCAGGATTTTCCGGTGCGGATCTGGCAAACTTGCTCAATGAGGCGGCAATTCTCACCGCCCGTCGTCGCAAGGAGGCCACCGGGTTGGCCGAAATCGACGATGCCGTCGACAGGGTCATCGCCGGCATGGAGGGTAAACCCCTCACCGACGGACGCAGTAAGCGTCTGATCGCTTATCACGAGGTGGGCCATGCCCTGGTGGGCACCCTGGTGCAGGCCCACGATCCGGTCCAGAAGGTCACCCTGATTCCCCGCGGCCAGGCCCAAGGCCTCACCTGGTTTGCACCTGATGAAGAGCAGATGCTCGTCAGCAGAGCCCAGCTCAGGGCCCGAATTATGGGAGCCCTGGGTGGTCGGGCGGCGGAAGAGGTTGTCTTCGGCCATGCTGAAGTCACAACCGGTGCCGGCGGGGACATCCAGCAGGTTGCCTCGATCGCCCGCCAGATGGTGACTCGCTTCGGCATGAGTGACCTGGGCCAGGTGTCTTTTGAGGCCGGCAACCAGGAGGTATTCCTGGGGCGGGACCTGATGACCCGCAGCGATGGCTCTGATCGGCTGGCTAGCAAAATTGATGATGCCGTGCGGCAAATTGTTCAATCTTGCTATATCGATACCGTCAAGCTTGTTGCCGCCCAGCGCAGCTGCATGGATCGGATGGTTGAGTTGCTGATCGAAAAGGAAACCCTCGATGGCGATGAATTTCGCACCATCGTGGCCGAATTTGCTGAAATTCCAGAAAAGGAACGCTATTCGCCCCTACTCGCAGACATCAGCCCAGCCGCTCCAGTGGTTGAACCAGCCCAGGCCTGAGCCTGGGCAATATAGAGATCAGAGCTCTTCCTCTACGTCTGGCGTGATCGTGCAATCGGCCAGGGGGTAGCTCACGCATAAAAGTGCGTAGCCAGCCCCGATTTGGTCGTCATCTAGGAAACTCTGATCGCTCTGATCAACCGAACCTGAACTGACCTTGCCTGCACAGGTGCTGCAGGCCCCAGCCCGACAGGAGAAGGCCAGGTCAATGCCCTGCTCCTCAGCCGCATCAAGGATATAGGTGTCATCAGCGCAGGGGAAGCTGGCGCCGGTGCTCAGCGTGATCGTGTAGCTCGCCATGGGGAGGTGAAATTCAAACTTCAATTCCAGACGGATCGCCGCCGAATTGGGGTGATCCTCGCTACCGAGGCAGGGTTGATGTTCAAATTCAGATCCCAGCTGCTCCCTGGCCTGGCCTAGCTCGGTTTCAGACCGGGCGAACTGGGCGCTTCTCGATCACCTTGTCGATCAGCCCGTAACTGACAGCCTCGGCCGGTGACATGAAAAAGTCGCGGTCGGTATCCTCCTCGATGCGGCTCAGGGGCTGGTCGGTGCGGTCGGCCAGCTCCTGGTTGAGCTTCCTTTTGAGATAGAGGATTTCGTCGGCCTGGATGCGGATGTCGCTGGCCTGGCCCCGGGCGCCGCCAAGGGGCTGGTGAATCATGATCCGCGAATGGGTAAGGCTGCTGCGCTTGCCCTTGCTGCCGGCACAGAGCAGGAAGGCGCCCATGGAGGCGGCTAGGCCAACACAAACTGTCTGCACATCGGGCTTGATATGCTGCATTGTATCAAATATTCCGAGACCATCGTATACAGAACCGCCGGGGGAGTTGATGTACATAAATATGTCCTTGTCTGGATCTTCAGCCTCTAGAAATAGAAGCTGGGCCACCACCCTGTTCGCCGATTCAGACGTTACGGGCTCGCCTAGGAAAATGATGCGCTCCCGCAGTAGCCGGGAATAGATGTCGAATGCCCGTTCTCCCCGGCCCGACTCTTCAATCACGATCGGGATCATGGAGCAGCTGCTCAAACAGGGTTCGATCCTACTGAGCCTGGGCAGCTAGGGTCGACCCACCCCGAGCCTGATTTCGCGTGAGCGCAGCCCTCACCGTTGCCGACAGCAAGCGCGCCTTCCACAGCGCCTTCCCCTACGTGATCGCGCCCCTCTATAGGCGGATGGTGGATGAGCTGCTGGTCGAACTCCACCTGCTCAGTCGCCAGGCTGGCTTCCGCAGCGATCCCCTCTTTGCCGCAGGGCTGGTGCAGGTTTTTGACGGGTTTTCGAAGGGCTATCGCCCGGATGCCCACCGGGAGCTCCTGCTCAGCGCCATCTGCAGCGCCTCAGGTTTTGACTCCCAGTCCATGCGCCAGCAGCGCGATGCGGCCATTGCTGCCATGGGTAGTCACAGCGTTGAGGAGGTGCAGCAATGGATCGAGCAGGCCGGTTCCGGAGCGCCCGAGCCTGTGGCGGCAGCCTTGGCAGGTATCCGCCGCCCAGACTTCCACTACTCACGGCTGATGGCCGTGGGCTTGCTGAGCCTGCTGGAGCAAGCCCAGGGAGCCGATGCCATGGATCCCTCCGCACTGCGCAGCTATGCCCACGACCTAGGCAGTGCCCTGGGCTTGCTCAAGGATCGTCTCGACAAAGATCTCAGTCTCTATGCCGCAAATCTGGAAAAGATGGTCCAGGCGGTGGAGCTTATGGAAGAAACCGTTGCCGCCGAGCGGCGCAAACGGGAGCGGCAACAACAGCCCTCCCCCGGCGATGGGGCGCCTAGCGAACCGGCCGGCGAGCCTGCTGCAGCTGAAGCCGCCCCATCAGCTGGCTGAGGGGAGAGGCCAGGGCGCGGCCTCGGCCGGCCGGCTGAAAAGCGACCAGATCGAGCTGGCCCGATTGCTGCAGCGGCAACGGCAGCTCCGTTGGCAGCAGGCCAAGCCGGGCCAGCGCCTGGGGTCGGGCCCGCAGCACCATCGCAGCAGCCATTTCTGGACTGGTCAGGGTCGGGCTGGTCAGGGCTGGGCCGCTCTGGGACACCTTGGGCAATGGTTGGGCCAGAAGCGGAGGTTGGGGCCCCAGAAACAGCAGCAAGCGGGGTGGACCGCTGGAGGGCAGCAGCCAGCGCCAGCCCGCCACCACCTGGCCGTCCTGGCGAAGCCAGGTAGTGGCCGGCAAGGTGGGGGAACCCGAGGAAGTAGCTTCCAGGCCCTGAGTTTGGATCGCCGGCACCAGGGTGCTCAGCAGCTGGGTCCAGGGCTTGCGGTTTGCCCCAACTTGAAGTTCGAGCTCCAGGCTCGCCTGGAAGGGCCCCTTGGACACCGGGCGAAGCCGCAGGGCAAAAGGAGCTGAACCAAGTAGGGCCAATTGACCTTCGCCGATCCCGTAGCGGGCGGCCAAAGGTTCCCGAATTAACTGACGGCTGAGCAGACCCTGCAAAACTCCCTCCAGGGCCGGCCCCCGCCACTCCAACAGCAGGTCTGCCGGCAGCGGCTCCAGCCCAGGCAGGGGAGCAAGCCTTCCCGGCCGGGCCAGGATGCCGCTGGTCGAGCTCGCCTCACCCTCCATTGCGAGATTCGAGCCCTGGAGGGTGAGGCTCAAGCACCCCTCCTGGAACCGCTGCAGTAAGGGGGCCATGGGCCCAGCCAGCAAACCCAGGCCCAGGGGCGACCAGAACACCGCCTGTTCCTGCTGGAGGCGCTGCAGGCAGCGCTGCTCCAGGCCCCGGGGCTGGCGTCCAGACAACTTGAGCTGGTCCTGCAGCAGTCGCTGGGAGAGGGGGTCTGGCGCCACCACCACCAGATCGTCTACCCGCAGGCCAAGGGGGGGCACGGGCTGGGAGCTGGGGGCGGCAAAGGCCAGATAGGGGCCACCATCCCCATCGCGCCCCCAAAACTGCCACCAGATTCGGCGCTGCTGGCGCCAGATCCTCTCCGCCAAGGGGCTGCCGAGCCGTTGGCTCCACAGGGCGGGAATGGCTCGCTGGGGCGAGGCGGGAAAACTCTGCAACAGGGCTGTCTGGGGCAGCAGCCTCGCCAAACCCAGGGCCCGGGGGCGGGGCCACCGCCACAGCAGCAGGCCAGGAACCAGCACCAGCAGGGCGGTTAGGGCTGCGGTGCGCCTCATGGCCCCACCCCATAGAGCGTGGTGCGCCGGCGCACGGGACGGCCCAGGCTGCGGGCAGCGGCCTCCAGGGCCTGCGGCGACTGGAATGTGCCGCCGGTGGCGCCCGCCATGGTGGTGATGTGCTCCTCCATCAGGGTGCCACCCAGGTCATTGCAGCCCCAGCGCAGCGCCTCGGTGGCCCCAGCCAGGGTCAGCTTCACCCAGCTGGGCTGGTGGTTGCGGAACCATGGCCCCAAAAGGATCCTGGCCTGGGCGGTGAGCCGCAACATCGCCGCTCGCTCTGGCTGATCCCGGGAGACCCGGGACCGCAGGGCGGCCGGTGCCGCCGCACCGACGAAGGGCAGCAGTACAAATTCACTGAACCCGGCCTGTTGATTTTGCCAGGCATGGCATTGCAGGGCCACCAGGGTGAGCAGGTGGGCGACGAGATCGGCGGGCGACTCGATGTGTCCCGCCATCAGGGTGCTGGTGGCGGCTAAACCGCACCGATGCACTTGCAGCATCACGGCAACCCAGGCGCGAGCCGAGAGCTTCTCGGGGCAAAGGATCCGCCGCACAGGCTCGCTGAGCACCTCGGCCGCCGTGCCTGGAATGGAAGCCAACCCCACTGCCCGTAGTCGCTTGAGCACCACATCGAGCTCCAGCCCATCCTCTTGGGCGAAGTAGAGGAGCTCCTGGGGTGAGAAGGCATGCAGGTGAATGCCCGGAGCTGCCCGCTGCAGTATCTCCAGCAGACGCTCGGCATAGGCCAGCTGACTGCCATTGATCGTCGCGGCGGGGTTGAGCCCCCCCTGGACGCAGAGCTCCGTGGCTCCCAGCTGTTGGGCTTCCGCTGCCCGCGCTTCGAGCTCGGCCTCGCTGAGCCAGTAGGCCCCTTGGTCGCCGGCATCGCGGCGAAAAGCGCAGAAGCTGCAGTGCTTGACGCAGTGGTTGGAGACGTTGAGATTGCGGTTCACCACATAGGTGACCGTGGCGCCGGCAATTTCGGCGCGGAGGGCATCGGCAGCCAGGCGCAACTGTTCGTCATCCCCCTCCGTAGGCAAGTGTCCCAAAAGGGCCAAGCCAAGGGGGGCTAGATCACGGGGGGCATAACCATGGGGAGCAAGCCCGTCGGCATGGGCTGCCCCAATAGCTTCGAGCAGGTGGGCCAAGTCAGGGGTGCGCCCAGGGGCCGCCGGGGGAGGCACCAACAAATGGGCGGCCTTCTGCCAGGCCCATGGAGCCAGCCCGGCGGGCAAGGGCTCAGTCATCTGGGGCGCTTGGCTTGCAGTGCCCTGCGGCGGCGGCGATCACGCCATTCGACCGTGGAGAGGTAAATCACCCCCCCACTGACGAAAAGCAAGAGCAGCAAAGCGATTGCAGAGAGCAGCTGGGAGGGGATGGGCAGCTCAGGCACCGAAGGTCGCCAGCTCAGTATCAGAATTTGATGCTGTTGTCGCCATGACGGCCCCAGACAACCATGGCAATCGAGAAACTGAACAGGGCCGCCAGCGAAGCCCAGCCAAAGCTAATCAACATGGCAGTGCCATTCGGTGTTGTCGCCAGTTTACCTAGGCTTGGGGCCATCCGCTCCTGATAAGTTTTGGTTGTGGCAACGAT
This sequence comes from Cyanobium sp. BA20m-p-22, assembly GCF_024346275.1. Taxonomy (NCBI): domain Bacteria; kingdom Bacillati; phylum Cyanobacteriota; class Cyanophyceae; order Synechococcales; family Prochlorococcaceae; genus Cyanobium; species Cyanobium sp. BA20m-p-22. The sequence goes on along the minus strand of NZ_JAGQCQ010000055.1, from coordinate 5,508 downwards.
TTCCCCAGGCGCCGTTCAGGAGCGACAGCGGGTTCGCCAGAGCTACCCGAGCTTCAAGGTGGTGGTGCTCGACGACGATGTGAACACCTTTCAGCATGTGGTGGAGTGCTTGGTGCGCTACATCCCCGCCATGCAGCCAAATCAGGCCTGGGAACTGGCCCACCGCATCGACGGCGAGGGCTCCGCTGTGGTCTGGTGCGGCCCCCAGGAGCAGGCTGAGCTCTACCACCAGCAACTCGGCGCCGAGGGCCTGACCCTGGCACCTTTGGAGCAGGGCTGATGGGCCGGGTGGTGATCACCCACAGCACCTACATCGAGGGCCTGATCCCCCTGCTTCAGCGGCTGGCAAGTTTGCCGGGAATTGCCACTGTCACCCCCGCGGTGATCTCCCGGGTGCGGGGGCGGAGCCCCCAGCTGCGCCTGCGGGTGTCCACCGCGATCACCGGTGGCCACAAGTTGGTGGCGCGCCGGGGCAGCAGCGTCCAGGAGGTGTTTGTGGTGACCAACTGGAGCAAAGAACAGCTCCAGCAGGCGCTGGACCACCTACTGGATCAGGACCCATCCAGCAGCAGTGCACCCGAGGGCCGGCGCTCGTAGAGCGCCGGCGCCTGAAAGCGGGCAAAGGCACCACCATCGCGAAACCAACTGCCATCTTCCAGTTCCAGGCCCAGGCTGGAGGGTTGCAGCTGCCAGCGTTGCTGCAGATAGGTGGCGTAATCGTCTGGGGTGGTCTGGGGTGCCTGCCAGTGCACCACGGCGAAGGCCAGGCCCCGGACCCTGACAAGCCCCTCTGGTTCCTCCTCGACCTGCTCTTGATAGAGAAAGGTGCGGAAACGCTGGGGTCCATCCGGACCCTCCAGCGAGTATTTGCGCAGGTATAGCTGCCTGGCTCGGGGGAACAGGGGCCCCGGCGCCATTGAGAGCAGGGAATTGAAAGCCTGATCAAAGCTGTTCATCAGCTCAGGGGCTGCACATCGGGCAGCAGGTTCGATGGCCCCCAGAATGGCGCCTGGCCCCACCCCCCCTCCAGCTTCCCGATGCCGATCACCCCAGACCAGCTCAACCAGGCCATGGCCTGGCGGTATGCCACCAAGCTGTTTGATCCGGGTCGCCGCATCGATGCAGAAACCTGGTCTGCACTGGAGAACGCCCTGGTGCAGAGCCCCTCGAGCTACGGCTTGCAGCCCTGGAAATTTCTGGTGATCGGCGATCCTGCCCTGCGCCAGCAGCTGCGACCTGAATCATGGAACCAGAGCCAGATCACCGACGCCTCCCACCTGGTGGTGTTTCTGGCCGAACGCCAGATCGGGGCCGAACAAGCTGATCGGCTGCTGAGCGCCATGGCCAGCAGCCGGGGTCTCGATGCTGGGGCCCTGGCCACCTATCGGCGCATGATCGAGGTGGACCTGATCGAGGGGCCCCGCAGCCAGCAGATTGGGCGTTGGACCAGTAACCAGGTGTACATCGCCCTGGGCACCTTCATGACGGCCGCAGCTTTGCTGGAGGTGGATACCTGTGCGATCGAGGGATTCGATCCGGCGGCCTATGACCGGATCCTGCAACTGGAGGATTCCCCATACCGCAGCTCTGTGGTGTGCGCAGCGGGCTATCGGGACCCCGCTGACAAGTACGCAAGCGCAGCCAAGGTGCGTTACCCCGCCAGCGAGTTGATTGAGCTGCGCTGAGGGTCTTAGGAGGGTCTTAAAAGGGTTTTAAGGGTTTTAAGGGTTTTAAAAAAGGGGGGGGGTGGACCACCGTGCCGTTTTGCCCCAGCGTTCGACCTGGTGTTACCAGAAGGGGGGTCAAGGACGGGGCGCCGTTTCCGGCTAAAGGGCCGGCTTACGTTGCTTCCGCTGCAGACCCCCATGTCGAAAAGGGAGTCAGATCAGAAAACTGTAAAAGGCAGTCACCAACAAAGCAGTCCGCTCCCATCCTAGGCGCTTGGCAATGGCCAGATGCTGCGCACCCGAGCCAGCAGCTGTTCTGCTTCCAGCGCCCGCTCCTGGGGGCTGGCTCCGCTCAGCAACAGGGTGATGTGGCCCAGCTTGCGGCCGGCGTTGGAGCCCTGCTTGCCATACCAGTGCACGTTGGCGTCAGGGAGGGCCGCCAGGGCCTCCCGCTGGCTTGGGTAGTCGTTGGCAGAACTCTCGAAACCGAGCAGATTCACCATCAAGGCGCCAGGCACCCGCAGGGCTACTGAACCCATCGGCAGACCGCTGACAATGCGCACCTGCTGCTCAAACTGGCTGGTGTGGGAGGCCTCGATGGTGAGGTGACCAGAATTGTGGGTACGGGGGGCAATTTCATTGACCTGCAATCCGCCGGGGCCGTAGAAAAACTCGATTGTGAGCACCCCCACGTAGTTGATAGCCGTGATCAGGGACGCGGCGATGTTGCGGGCATAGGCCTGCACCGCCTGGGGCACATGAGCTGGGGCAAGCACCCAGTCACAAACCTGTTGGTGCTGGTGGGTCTGCACCAGGGGGTAGCACTGCAGGTTGCCATCCCTGTCGCGGCAGGCCAGTTGGGAGAGCTCCAGTTCAAACGGCACCATCTCCTCCAGGATCCAGTCGCCCTGGGGCACCCTGGCCTGGAGGGAAGCCAGCTCCCCTGGCCCCCCAAGCACAACCGTTCCCTTGCCGTCGTAGCCGCCACTGGCGAGCTTCGCCATCAGGGGATAAGCAAAATCGGCGGGCAAAACCCCATCGGTGGGCAGTTCACACCACCGGGGAGTGGGCAGGCCCAGACCCTGCAGCAACTGGCGCTGTCGGCGTTTGCACACCAGGGGAGACAGGGCCTCAAGGCTCGGCAGGAAAACCACCCCTTCAAAACCCAATGGGGCCAGGGCGGGCAGGTCAAGCCACTCATTTTCAAAGGTGATCGCACCGCTGCGTCGGGCCAGCTCGCGGGTGGCGGCGATGTCGTCGAGATTGGCCAAAACCACCGAAGTGGCGAGGGCCGCGGCTGGATCCTGGGCCGATGGGGTTTGGATATGGAGCGGCACCTCGAGCCTGCGGGCCGCTGCCGCCAGCAGCATGGCCAGCTGGCCGCCCCCTACAACCCCGACGGCCGAGCCTGCCAGTGCTGACACCGGATCAGCCATCACCCAGTTATTGACAATCCGACAGGCTAAGGGGCCAGCGGTCAGGCCAGCCCCTTGTCGGCAGCAAAAAGGAAGCGCACCAGGCTGAGCAACAGCACGATCAGGAACAGGGCCAGGCCGATGGTGCAGGCGTAGCTGATCTCCAGCTCCGCAAAAGCCTGGTCGTAGACGTAATAAACCAGGGTCCGGGTGGAATCGGCGGGCCCCCCCTGGGTCATCAGGTAGACCTCCTCAAACACCTTGGTGGCGGCGATGGCCGAAATCACGGCAACCAAGGTGATGTAAGGGCGGAGCAGGGGCAGGGTGATGTCGAGGTGCTTGCGCAAGCCCTCACTGCCATCGAGGGCGGCTGCCTCGTAGAGGTCGGGGGAGATGCCCTGGAGACCGGCCAGGAAGATCACCATGTAGTAACCAAGGCCCTTCCAGAGGGTGACCAGCATTACCGAGGGCAGGGCGAGCACCGGGGAGCTGAGAAAACCGATGGGCTCAAAGGCTGGACCCAGCAGGGCTCCAAGCCAGCCATTGACCAGGCCGTTCTCGGCGTAGATCCAACGAAAGGCGATTGCGGCCACCACGATCGACACCAGCACGGGCGTGTAGAGGGCACCGCGGAACCAGTGGATCCCGGGCAGCTGGCTGTTGACCAGCACTGCCAGCGCCAGCGCCCCGAGCACAATCGGGGGGACCACTCCCACCAGATATAAAAATGTGGTGCCGGTGACCCGGAAAAACATCGGATCGCTCAGCAGCCGCCGCACGTTGGCCAGGCCCACAAATCGCAGCGGTTCGCTCACATCCAGGCCAGCCTGGCTGAAACTCATCACCAGGGCCATCGCGGCCGGGATCAGCACCGAAAGGCCGATCAGCACTAGGGCTGGCAGCAGAAAACCCCAGGCTGTGGCGGTGCGGGGGGCAGAGAGAGACATGCACGAGACCGGGTTCCATCATTGTGGGGGCAGGTGCTGCAGACCTGCCACTCCAGACACCAGCAAGCCAACCCGCCCGCTCCCATGACCGCTGCGCCCACCGCCATTCGCACCATCGAGGTGGCGCTCAGCGCCAACCCCTATCCGGTGGTAATTGGCACCGGTGCCTTGGCCAGCCTGGGGGAGCAGATCCGTGCCCGCGGCAGCAAGGAAGGCACCAAGGTGCTGATGGTCACCAACCCTGTGGTGCAGGAGCACTACGGCGCAACGGCCCTGGCCAGCCTCCAGGCCGCCGGCTTCGAGGCCACCACCCTGGTGATCGACGCCGGAGAAGACCAGAAAACCCCCGCCACCGTGGCCCAGATCCACGACGCCGCCTTTGCCCGCAGGCTGGAGCGCGGCTCGATGCTCGTTGCCCTCGGTGGCGGCGTCGTCGGCGACATGGCCGGTTTTGCAGCCGCCACCTGGCTGCGGGGAATTGCCGTGGTGCAGGTGCCCACCACCTTGCTGGCCATGGTGGATGCGGCCATCGGCGGCAAGACCGGTGTCAACCATCCCGGCGGTAAGAACCTGATCGGCGCCTTCCACCAGCCCAGGTTGGTGCTGGTGGATCCCAGCACCTTGAGCACCCTGCCGGAGCGGGAGTTTCGGGCCGGCATGGCCGAAGTGATCAAGTACGGGGTGATCGGCGACCGAACGCTGTTCAGCGAGTTGGAGGCCAGCGGCGGACTCAGCAGCATGGCGGCCGTGGGAGGGCCATTGCTGCAGAAGATTCTGGAGCGCTCCGCTGCAGCCAAGGCGCAGGTGGTGGCTGCCGATGAAAGGGAGGGGGGCCTGCGGGCCACCCTCAACTACGGCCACACCCTTGGCCACGTGGTGGAAACGCTCTGTGGCTATGGCACCTGGCTGCACGGCGAGGCGGTGGCGATCGGCATGGTGGCGGCCGGTGAGATCGCACTGACCATGGGCCTTTGGCACGCTGCAGAACAGCAGCGGCAACGGGCCGTCATCGCCGCCGCCGGACTGCCCCACGACTGGCCCAGCCTGGATGTTGGAGCGGTGATCGCCTGCCTGCAGGGCGATAAGAAAGTCCGGGATGGGCGGGTGCGGTTTGTCCTGCCCAATGCAATCGGCTCCGTGGAGATCCGCAGCGATGTGGCCGAATCCACCATCCGACAGGTGCTGCAGCAGTAGCGCCGCAATTGGTGAAGTTTCGCCCGGCCGAGGCACTGCCAGCTTGTGCCCAAGGCAGCGGTTGGGCATGGTGTGAAAAACCAATGGGTCAGCCGATGAGCTGGAGCGAACTGGAGCGGCTGGTGGAGGAGGCGGAGGCCGAAACGAGCCTGCAGCGGGCCCTGAAGCACTGCCGCACCCAGCAGGAGCTGGTGCTCGCCGCCCGGCGACTGGGTTACCGGATCACCCGGGTAGACCTGCAGCGCGCCCGCCAGCTGGACTGCCGGGCCCAGCCCCTTGAGCAGC
>NZ_JAGQCQ010000054.1:0-15056 GCF_024346275.1 Cyanobium sp. BA20m-p-22 | reverse complement strand
CTTCATCAAGCTGGTGGTGGCCGGTGGACCGGCGTTTGATTTAGTAATGTCTGGCAGCAACCCGCTTGCAACAAATGGGTGGGGCAGCCATTCGCCGGGTGGCTATGGCTTCTGGGCGGCCTTGATCGTGGAGCTGGTGCTCACCTTCTTCTTCCTGTTGGTGATTATTGGGGCTACTGATCGTCTGGCACCATCTGGTTTTGCTGGCCTTGCTATTGGCCTCACCTTGGCCCTGATTCACATGATCAGCATCCCGGTGACCAACACATCTGTGAACCCTGCCCGGAGCACTGCAGTGGCTGTTTGGGCCGGAGTGGAAGCGATGGGCCAGCTCTGGCTGTTCTGGCTGGCACCGATTGTGGGGGCCCTGCTGGCTGGCTGGGTGTATCGCAATGTGTTCAGCGACCAGGCTTCCTGATCCCAATTAGATCTAGGCAAGCTGGATCTAGATAAGGAGGGGCGGAAGCCCCTTTTTTGTTTGGAGTTGGGAGTGACTCAGACCGTTTGCAAAGCTGCAAGCAGCTGGTCGATCTCAGCTTCGGTGCTGGTGATGTGGGTGCAGGCCCGAAGGCAGCGGGGATCGTCGAGGCTGCGCAGCCAGATGCCCTGTTCACCCAGGCGCTTCACCACCCTTTGCGGGTCTTCGCCGCTGAGCTCAAAGCTCACCAGCCCCGCTGGTGGCGGCAGCTCCAACAGGGTGCGGGCCCGGGGGTTGGCCTGGAGTCCTTGCCAGAGATAGCCGCTGCGCCGCTGAATCAGGGCCAGGCGCTCTTCGGCTGTGCCTTCTGCCTCCAGCAGGTGCAGGGATTGCTCCAGCCCAGCGCAAAGGGGTATGCAGGAGGTGGCCACTTCAAAGCGCCGGCTGTCGGTGTGAAATTCGCTCTGGCCGCTGGCTGCGTGGCTAAGGCTGCGCCAGCCGATCAGGGTGGGTCTGGCCTCGCGCACCATCCGCTCCGATAGGGCCACAGCGCCCAGTCCCTCGGGTCCGCAACACCATTTGTGGCCGGTACAGCCGTAGATGTCGGCAGCCGCGGCTGCAGTTTCGATTGGAATGGCCCCAAGGGATTGGGCCCCGTCCACCAGCAGCCAGGGATGCTTGGGGTGAGAGCTGAGCTGGCCGGCTACCGCTGCAATCGGCATCACCTGGCCCGTATTCCAGAGCAGGTGTGAAAGCACAACCAATCGGGTGGCGGGGCTGAGCTGGCGATCTAATCGCTGCAGCACCTGCTTGTTTGTGTCAGCGGCAGTGCCGCGCAGATCCGCTACAGGCAGGGTCGAAATCGTCAGCCCCTGGCGGTGGGCCAGTTCGCGGCAGGCGGCCACCACCCCCGGGTGCTCGCAGTCGCTGATCAGGAGTTCGTCGCCGGCCTGCCAGGGCAGGCCCCAGAGCGGCAGTACGCAGCCACTGGTTACGTTTTCGCTGAAGGCAACCCGGTGCTGTGGCACGCCAAACCAGTCGGCCAGGTGCTGGCGCAGCTGGCTGGTGGTCTGTTCGACAAACGGCCAGACGGCGCCGGAAAATGGGCCCAGCTCCTGGATGGTGTGCCAGGCGGCCGTGATGGCCTCGAGGGAGGAGCTCGGCAGGGGGCCCTGGCCGCCGTAGTTGAAGTAGGTCTTGTTGGCCAGGGCGGGCAGCTGGGCGCGGAAATCAGCTGGCAGTTCGGGGCCTGTGTTTATATCCTGGCTTTTTGAATCCTTGCTTTGCAAATTCTGGTGTCGCATTGACGGCCGGGTGGAAGCTATCTAGGTTTGGTCTTTACTTGGTCCGAGGCTATGCCGGTTCCAGATTTCTCCTTGCTTCTGGCGAGCACGATTGTGCCCTTTGTGCTCAAGCTGGTAGGGGCCGTTGCCCTCTGGATTGCCGGTGGCTGGCTGATTCAGATGGCAATGCGCATTATGCGCAAAAGTTTGCGCCAAAGCACCCTTGATGCCACTGTCGTCGCCTATCTGATCAACATCCTCGCAGCCGTGCTGCGGGTGATTCTAGTGGTGGCCATTTTGGGCTTCTTCGGCATCCAGACAGCCAGCTTCGCGGCCCTGCTCGCCGGCGCCGGCGTGGCGGTTGGGGCGGCCTGGAGCGGCATGCTCGGCAATTTCGCCGCCGGGGTGTTCCTGCAGGTTTTCCGACCCTTCAGTGTGGGCGACTTCATCACCGCTGCCGGGATCACCGGCACGGTGGAGGAAATCGGCATGTTCGTCACCTCGCTGCTGGCACCCGACAACGTGCGCAACATCGTGCCCAACGGCAAATTGTTCGGCGACACCATTCAGAACTATTCCGTCCACGGCTACCGCCGGGTTGAACTGGTTGCCCAGCTCGACAACTCAGCGGACGTGGGCCGCGCCATCGCCTTGCTGAAGGAGGGACTCAAGCGGGTGCCCAATCAATTTGAGGGCATGGGAGGCGATGTGGAGGTGCTGGAATTCAGTGAGCGGGGGCCCCGGCTGGCGGTCCGTCCGTACACCCACACCGACAACTACTGGCAGGTGTATTTCGACACCAACCGCATGATTGTCGATGTCCTGGGCAGCAACGGTTTCCCAGTTCCCAGGATCCCCGTGGCGATGGCCGATCCCTCAGCCAACTGATCCCTCAGAGCATCTGATCTGCTCAGAGCACCTGGCCGACCATCACGGCGGCCAGGGCGGAAAACAGGGTGATGGCTAGGGCGGTCAGGGGGTTCTGCCCCTGGGCCACCGCCACCGTGGTCACAACCCCGGCGCCCAGGCAGGCAACGGCCAGCTGGTTGACCATTTCCGGACGGCTGTGGGGGGTCGGGGTCATGGCGGAGGGGGCGTATGGACCAGACCGTAGGGGTATGAACTTGGGCTGAGTAGGCCTGGGGGCAAGCCTTGTTACCTGCCGTCTAAGTTCGTTACTCCCCGACATCAACTCGGCGCGCTGGCCAGCCTGGCCCTGCCGCCCCTGGCCCAACTCTGCAGGGCCTCCAGCTGTTCCCGGGCGGTGCGCGAGAGTGGAACCACCTGGCTGGCGGCGGCGATCAGGTCGGCCTCGCCGAATTCCCGCTGCTCGGCGAAGGCCAGGTGCATGGCCTCGATCACCGTCTGCTCGAGTTCGGCGCCGGAAAAGCCGCCCGTTCGGTCTACCAGCACATCCAGCGGGATGGTGTGGCTGGGTCGCCGGCGCCCCAGCTGCAGATCGAGAATCGCCCGGCGTTCCTCGGCGCTGGGTAGGTCCAGCAGGAAGATCTCGTCGAAGCGGCCCTTGCGCAGCAGCTCGGCAGGCAGCTTGTCGACCCCGTTGGCCGTGGCCACCACGAAGACGGCGCTGGTTTTCTCCGCCATCCAGGTGAGCACCGTGCCCAGTACCCGCTGGCTGGTGCCGCCATCGCTGCGGGAGTCGCCCCCAAACCCCTTGTCGATCTCATCGATCCAGAGCACGCAGGGCGCCATGGCCTCTGCCCGCTGGATCATGTCGCGGGTGCGGGCCTCGGAGGCCCCCACCAAACCGGCAAACAGCCGGCCCACATCCAGGCGCAGCAGGGGCATGCTCCAGCTGTGGGCGATCGCCTTGGCCGTGAGCGATTTGCCCGTGCCCTGGGGACCCACCAGCAGCACGCCGCGGGGTAGGGGCAGGCCATAGCGCATCGCCTCTTCGCTGAAGGCCATGTGGCGCTGCTCCAGCCAGTGCTTGAGGGCCTCGAGCCCACCGATGTCGGCGGGGCTGGCCTCGCTGGGGCAGTACTCCAGCAGCTCGCTCTTGGCGATCGCCTGACGTTTCTCCTCCAGCACCTCGGCCAGATCCTCCTCCCCGAGTTGGCCGCGCCGCGCCAGGGCCCGGGCGGCCAGCTGGCGCACCCGCTGCTCACTGAGGCCGTGGCAGGCGGCGGTGAGCTGTTCGGCCACCCCGGGGCTGAGGGGATGGCCACTGGCATTGGCAATTGTGCTCAGCAGGGTTCGGATCTCCTCCGCAGCTGGGAGGGGCAGATCCAGCAGGGTGATGCTGTCCTCGAGCTCCCTTGGGATCGACCAGTCGGGGGCGGTGATCACCAGGGTGCGGGGTGCCTGGCGCAGGCTGGCCGCCAGGTTGCGCAGACGCCTGCAGACGCCGGCATCTTCGCAGTAGCGGTGAAAATCGCGCAGCACCAACATGGCCGCCTGCTCGGGCGGCAGCGGATCGAGGCAGGCCAGGGCAGCCATCGGGTTGCGGGCGGCCTCACCGCTGCGGTTGGGGGCGCCGCCGAGGCCCTCGATGAAGTCCCAGCGGAGCAGGGTGCGGCCGCCCAGCCGTTGGGCTGCCTGCTCTAGCAGGGCTTCAACCCGCTCCTCCTCCAGGCTGCGAATCCAGAGAATCGGCGTGCGGGCGCGGATCAGGAGATCGAGTTGGTCGCCCCAGCTGTCGGTCACGGCGGCTCGCCTAGGGGGTCAGGTTTTGCAGTGCCTGCCAGCGGGGGTCGATGCCGGAGCTGGCGCTGCTCCAGGTGGCAGGGCCCGGGCAGTGGCTGCCGCAGTGATTGACGATCGGCAGTTGCAAGCTCAGCTGCTCGAAGATCCAGTGCTCCGGATCGAAGCTGCCCCTCGGATCGAGCCTTTCCACCAGTTGGCCGTCATCGCTCTCTGCCGCGCCGATCAAGACCAGCTCCGTGCTGGCGGCGCTCAAGGTCATGTTGAAGTGTTGAAGGCAGCGGTCGCAGCAGAGGGTCACGATCGCTTCGGCCCTGCCCCTGACCTCCAGCACATTGCCCCGGTGGGTGGCCTGCAGTTCGCCCCGCACCGGCGTGAGTGTGGCCAGCCCGGCGATTGGCTGGCCGATCTGCCAGTGGCGGCCCCCATCCAGGTGCTGCAGCTCCTGAAGGGGAAGCGGGCGCAGGGGATCGGGCTCGGATTGGTCGGGCAAGGGCTCAGGAGGGTGGGTTATTTCTTGCCCTTGGGCTCGAAGGGCATGCGGCTGCCACTGGCGCTGACCGTGACCGGTTGCTGGGCCATCTGCTGGTCGAGGATCGCCTGCAGGTTGTCCGGCAGGGCCTCGCGGCTGAGCAGGAAGGTCTGCAGGGCCTGGAAGATGTTGGCCACCACCATGTAGAGCAGCACCCCGGCCGGCAGGGGGAAGAACAGGAACATGCCCGTGATCATCACCGGCGTGATCTTGTTGGCCGTGGACTGCTGGGGGTTGGCCGGCATGCCCATGCCCGAGAGGATCTGGGAGGCAAACAGGCTGGCGCCGAATCCGGCCACCAGGATCGCGATGTCCCAGTTCACTGCTCCGTCGGTCATGAAGCCCACCTGACCCAGGGCCTTGATGAACAGGAAGCCGCTGCGGGCCGCCAGGCCGGGGATCTTGGCCTCCACGGTGGCGTCACCGGTGCCCAGGGCTGTGATGGTGCCATCGCTGGAGACACTCACCACTCCCTCGCCTTTGCTGACGCTCCAGGTGGGGGAGAAGGTGTCGCCGTGCTCGATGGCCTGGAGCACGGAGTCAAAGCTCTCGCCTTCTTTGGTGTGCAGCTTCACCTGGGCCGAATCACCCACGCCCAGCTTGGTGCCGCCCTCCAGGCTGGCAATGACGGGCACGTGGCTGGTTTCGGTGATGAAGATCGAGTGGCTGGCGCTGTTGAAGGGTTTCGGCTCCACCGCGGCGATCTGCTCAGCAGGCAGCACCTTGAGGTTGAGGGTGTAGGGCACATCGGCAAACGGTGAGCCCCGCAGGGTGGCGAACAGGGCAAACAGGATCGGCATCTGCACCACCAGGGGCAGGCAGCCGGCCAGGGGGCTGCCGAACTCCTTCATCAGCTGGCCCAGTTCTTCCTGCTGTTTCTGGGGGTTGGAGGCGTACTTGGCCTTGATCTCGGCCTGCCGCTTCTGCATGGCGGGCTGGGCAATGCGCATGCGCCGGGCATTGCGGATCGAACCGGCGCTCAGGGGGAACAGCGCCAGCCGGATCACCACCGTCAGGGCAATGATCGCCAGCCCGTAGCTGGGCACCAATCCGTAAAAGAAATCGAGGATTGGAAGCAGCAGATTGTCGGAGATGTACCCGATCACGGCAGAGGGGCTCTGGGGGTAGGGGGGAGCGTGGGCTCAGTGTGACTGATGGTCTAGGCGGCCATGCCCTTCGGTGTGGAGCTCTTGGCCTGGCGGCGTTCCTCGATGTAGGTCTCCAGCTCGCGGAAGCCAGGCACCGAGCGCATCTCCAGCTTGGAGCCGTCGTTCAGCACCAGCACCATGTCGCCCCACAGACCGAAGCCCCGGGGCACGCTGCGCACCTCCCGGATTTGGCTGTACACCACCTGGGTGCGATCGCGGCCCAGCCAGCCGCCGTTCACTTCGATTCGGCGGCTGGTGATGCGGAAGCGCAGCCACAGGGCCCGCACGATCGCTCCGACGGCAAAGGGAATGCCAATCAGCGTCAGCCCCAGGAGCAGGTTGAACACCAGATCCCCCTTGGCCGGCCCACCCTCGTAAAAAACCGTCTCCTGGATGTTTTTGCTGCTGTCTTGGCTCATGGCGTCAGGCCTGCCTGGTGCAGAAGTTGGTTGCATTCTCCCAGCAGGGCCTGGTTGGGGAGATCGGCACTGCCCGGTTTGAGGCTGAGCAGCAGCCAGAGGGAGCGCCCACCTGCTCCGATCGACTGGGCCAGCAGGTGGCCGTGGATCAGGCGCCGCAGTCGATTACGCCGCACGGCCCGCTTGTGAACCTTGCTGCTCACCACTACCCCGCAGCGCCAGGGGCTCGGGGGGTGGAGCTGTTGCTCAAGGGGGAGCAGGCCGGGCTGGGCATCGAGGATGCGCAGCACCATGGCTGGACCCTGCTGCCGGCTTCCCCTCTGGTACACCTGGTCAAACACGCGCTGCCCTTTGAGCCGGTGACGCTGGGGCAGGGCCAAGGGAAGGGACCTAAACAGCCAGCCGGGCGCGGCCGCGGCGGCGCCGGGTGCGGATTACGCGGCGGCCGGTGTGGCTGCGCATGCGCACCCGAAAACCGGAGACGCGCTTGCGCTTACGGCTTGTTCCTTCCAGGGTGCGCTTGGTCATGGCTGGCTTGTTGCTGCGCTCGTCGCGTCGGTATTGGGCGTAAGGGCCAACCTATCAGTTGCTGGGCGGATCGATCTGAATCAGCCAGCTGCCCAGATAGCCGGCAATCGGCACATCGCCCGGGGCCTGGGCCAGGGCGTTGAACTGATACATGCCGATGTTGAACGGGTTGAAGATGTTCATGTAAACCCCAATCGTGCCCGTATCCGGAATGGGGGTGTCGGGGAAGATCTCAATGGCGCTGCCGTTTTCAGCGATTTCGATCGTGGCCGGGATCGTCTCCTGGCACTTGGTGCGCGACATCATGCCGCCTTCGCTCATCTTGCAGAGCTTGACCCGTTTGGGATCGATTTTGGCGTCGAAATAGCTGGGGATGCTGATACTCAGCTTCAAAATTGCTGTTTTGCGGTCTTTCGGTCTGAGAATTAGGTAGTACTCCGAGCGCTTGAGACGCTGGGTCTCGGTCATGAAGTAGTAGAGCTTGCGGTAATCCTTGGTGTTGTCCCAGCGGAACTCCATCAGGCTCGGGGTGCCCTGGGCCCGGACTGGTTGCTCCAGCGCGCCAGGGACCAGGGCTCCCAGCCCGGCCAGGGCTGCGGCTGTCACCAGTGCAGGCAGGGGTGCCACAAGGCGACGCAGGGGAGGGAAGCCCATCAGGGAGATACCGGTGAGGAATTCGATTCTCATCAGCCAGGGCCTGGCCCGCTGGTCTCGGTGGTCGGCCCTGCAGGTGGCGGTCGGATCAGGGATCGACCCGGTCGGGCCTGAGCTGGGCCGCTGCCCGCAGGTAGGGATGGAGCGGCGCCTGCTGGGGGGGGAGCCAGGCATGGGCCAGGAGCCGGATACAGCGGGGCAGATCACCCACTACGGCCATCTGCTGGCAATCGAGCAGGGCCACCTGGCCCCAGCCGGGCTGGCGTCGGGCGATGGCGGCCGGGAAGCAGGCATCGAGATCGCCGGTCACCGAAAAGGTGACCGACACCAGCTGCTCCGCCCCCAGGCCATTGCGCGCGACCAGGGCCTGCACCAGTTCGGCCACGGCAGCTTCGATCGCCTCGGCGGTGTTGGCGTCGGCGGTGGTGGCCCCGCGCAGGGCGCGCAGCACAGGGGACTGGCTCATGGCCGGTGGAGCCACAGCGGTTGGCCGTTCCAGGCGAGTTCTAGGCTGAGGGCCTGGCCCAGTTCCCGCAGCTGACTGCGGCCGGGCAGCAGCCCGCCGAATCGTTTTGGCGGGCTGCCAAAGGTGATCGTTCGGGTTTTTTCTGGGTCGAGGTCGGCCAGCTCGGCGGCCAGCCGCCGGGCCGTCTCCTCATCGCCCAGGCCATCGACCAGGCCATGTTCCTTGGCCTGGGCACCGCTGAACACCCGGCCATCGGCGAAGGCCCGCACCTGCTTCTGGTCCAGCCCCCGACCCGTGGCCACCGCCTCGACAAACTGGTCGTAGCTTGAGTCGATCAGGCCTTGCAACAGCTCCCTTTCCCCTTCGGTGAGGGCGCGATCGGGGGAGAGGATGTCCTTGTAGAGGCCGCTTTTGACGGTTTCAAAGCTCACCCCCACACGCTTGAGCAACTTGGAGAGGTTGTTGCCGCGCAGGATCACGCCGATGGAGCCGGTGATCGTGCCCGGGTTGGCAATGATCTTCTCGGCCGCGACGCCGATGTAGACCCCGCCGGATGCGGAGATATTGCCGAAGCTGGCGACAACCTTGCATCCCTTCTCCCGCAGGCGCAGCAGGGAGCTGTGAATTTCCTGGCTGTCGCCCACGGTGCCGCCCGGGCTGTCGATGCGCAGCAGCAGGGCGGGGCATTCGCGCTGCTCCACCTGGTGGATGGCCTTGAGCACCCGGGTGCGGGTGGCGCCGGCGATGGGCCCCTCGATGGCGATGCGCGCCAGGGTGCGACGGGTCTTGCGACGCCAGGGCCAGGGCATTGGGTTGCGGTGAAGTGGTTGGATCTTAAAAAGAATGCCCCCACCGGCCATCAAGCGCCATGCCCCAGGCCCTGCGATGGCCCCTGATGTTGCTGCCCTTTGCCCTCTGGGGCACGGCGATGGCGGCAATGCGGCCCCTGCTGGAGGGAGGCACTCCCCTGCAGGTGGCCAGTTTGAGGTTGCTGCCCGCAGGTGGCCTGGTGCTGGTGGCGGCAATGCTGCTGGGCCGCTCCCTGCGGGTCGCCGCCAGCGATTGGCCCTGGCTGCTGCTCTTCGCCCTGGTCGATGGCAGCCTGTTTCAGGGCCTGCTGGCCAGGGGCCTGGGCCAGACCGGGGCCGGTTTGGGCTCGGTTTTGATCGACTCCCAGCCCCTGCTGGTGGCCCTGCTGGCCCGCAGCCTGTTTGGCGAGGCGATCAATCCGGTGGGCTGGATGGGCCTGCTGCTCGGGTTGCTTGGCATCCTCTGTTTGGGTTTGCCGGCGCCGGTGCTGCGCCATTGGTGGCTGGAGGGTCCAGCCGCCGTGGGGGAGCAAGCCTGGAGCCACGGGGAACTCTGGATGTTGGCGGCGGCGGCGGCGATGGCCATCGGCACGGTGCTGAGCCGCTACGCCAGCCGCCAGAGTGATCCGGTGGCGATTACCGGCTGGCACATGCTGATAGGCGGACTGCCCCTGTTGGGCGGCGTTGGCCTGGCCGGCTCCCCCCTGCCCGCCTGGAGCCCGGCGGAGTGGGGCCTGATGGCCTACGCCACCGTGTTCGGCAGTGCCCTTGCCTACGGGCTCTTCTTCTGGTTTGCCAACAGCGGCGACCTCACCGGTTTCACGGCGCTCACTTTTTTAACGCCGGTGTTTGCCCTGCTCTGTGGCGTGTGGTGGCTCGATGAGCAGTTGCGGCCGCTGCAGTGGCTTGGGGCGTTGCTGGCCCTGGTATCGGTGCTGCTGATCAGCCGCCGCAAGCAGCTCTGGCAGGGCGGTTCGATGGCACAGGAGGCCTGATGCGGATTCTGATGGTGAGCACCCCCTTGGGGGCCCTGGGCAGTGGCTGTGGCGGTGGGGTGGAACTGACGGCCACCACCCTGGTGGCGGGCCTGCTGGAGCGGGGCCACGCGGTAACCGTGCTGGCGGCTGGGGGGTCGGTGCTGCCGCCCGCCTGCGCCGCCGCAACCCTGTGGACCTGCACTGGCCGATCCCAGCCCAGTGCCCAGCACCAGGAGCGCAGCGCCCCGATCACGATGCTGGCCGATGGGCTGCTGCCGCGCTTTTGGCGGCGGGTGCTGCTGGAGGGCCCGGCGGCGGGCTTTGAGCTGGCGCTCAACCTGGCCTACGACTGGCTGCCCTTCTGGTTGACCCCCACGGCGCCGCTGCCGATATTCCATCTGGTCAGCATGGGCTCGGTGGGGGAGGCCATGGATGGGGTGATCGCCGATGTGGCCGGCTGGGACCAACGGCGGCTGGCCTTCCACAGCGCCGTTCAGGCAGCGGATTTCGCCCTGCCCCAGCCGCCGGTGGTGTTGGGCAATGGCTTTGATCTGGCGGCCTATGGGTTTTGCGCCGAGCCGGAGCCGCTGCTGGGCTGGGCCGGGCGGGTGGCGCCAGAAAAGGGGCTGGAGGATGCGGCGGCCGCGGCGGCCCAGCTGGGCTTGCCCCTGGCGGTGTGGGGCCTGGTTGAGGACCGGGCCTATGCGGCGGCGGTGGAGGCCTCGGTGCCGGCCGGCACCCTGCAGTGGCGGGGCTTCCTGCCCACCGATCAGCTGCAGGAGCAGCTGGGTCGCTGCCGGGCCTTGCTGAACACCCCCAAGTGGAACGAGGCCTACGGCAACGTGGTGGTGGAGGCGCTGGCCTGCGGCGTGCCGGTGGTGGCCTACCGCCGCGGCGGTCCGGGCGAGCTGGTGCAGCCGGGGCTGAATGGGCTGCTGGTGGAGCCCGATGACGTGGGGGGCCTGGTGGCGGCAGTGACCCAGGTGGGGGCAATCGATCGACGCGCCTGCCGCCAGTGGGCCCAGGCCAACGCCTCCCGAGAGGTGCTGGCGGAGCGGGTTGAGGCGTGGCTGCTGGCTGGTTTGGGTTTTTGAAACGGTTTGCGTGCAGGCTCAAACGGCGTTGTGGATTCTTGGGTCATGCGGCAGGTGAACATGCAGGAGGCCAAAACCCACCTCTCGCGGCTGGTGGAGGAGGCAGCAGCAGGAGAACCGTTTGTGATCTGCAAGGCCGGCCGGCCCATGGTGCGCGTCACCCCCCTCAACGAAGCAGGTGCTGCCGCGGCGCCGCTGCGGCGCCTGGGCCTGCTGGTCGGCCAGTGCCAGGTGCCCGACGACTTTGATCAGCTGGCCGCCGCCGAGATCGCCGATCTGTTTGAAGGCGCCTGAGGCCAGCGATGCGCCTGCTGCTCGATACGCACTTGCTGGTGTGGTCGCAGGGCACACCTGAGCGGCTGCCTGCGGCCCTGGCGGCGATGCTGCAGGATCACGCCAACACGCCGATGTTCAGTGTGGCCAGCCTGTGGGAGCTGGTGATCAAACAGGCGCTGTGGCGGCCCGATTTCCGGGTGGAGCCGGCCGTGCTGCGCCGAGCACTGCTTGATGGCGGTTGGCAAGAACTGCCCATCCAGGCCCATCACGCCCTGGCGGTGGCCGCGCTGCCGCCCCTGCATAGCGATCCCTTTGATCGGCTGTTGCTGGCCCAGGCCAGCGCTGATGGCCTGCTGTTGATTACGGCCGATCAGCAACTGGCGGCCTATCCGGGGCCGGTGCGGCTGATGGGCGGGATGGGTTGAATCAGTCTCCCAACCTGGGGCAATGATCTCGTGCTTGACCGTCAGTTAAACCAAGATATCGCTTATTCCAGTTTGATTTCTCAGGGGCAGAAGCCGAGAATTTGAGCCACGATCTCCTGCACCTGTTGGAGCTGTTCAGCCGGCACCACCCCCATGGGATGGGGCCTGGCGCCGCGAACCTTCCAGTCGAAGGATTTCAGCTGATGGCACAGCACGTAGCTGTGGGCATCCGGCCGATCCGGAATCGGACCAAGATCCACGGCCATGGAGGAGCTCTGGTTGTAGGGCGCTGAGGTCATGGCGCATCCAACCACCAGGCCCACGGCGGCGTGAAAGGTTGCGCTCGAGAGCACCAGAAACGGATGATGATCCCTCATCTCCCTTCCGGCCTGAGGGTTGTGATCGATCCAGATCACCTCGCCGCGCTCGGGAATCCAGGTGCCACGCAAGCGCCGTGGTGTCATTGATTCGCTTCAGCGCCGAGCGGCTCCCAGGCCATGGCCTCGACCGGCTCAGCCGGCATCGGTACGTACGCCGCCAGGCGCTGCTCCAGCGACAGCCGGGGCTGGATGGGCCGGATCAGCACCCCGTCCTCCACAACACTCAGCTCGATGTCCTGGTCTTCCTGGAGATGGGCTGCGCGGGCGATAGCCACCGGTAGCCGTACACCCAGGCTGTTACCCCAGCGCCGCAAGGCCTGGCGGGATGGGCTAGCCGCCGACACTCCTCCTATCGACACTTCTCCACTCGAAATCCCTCCTGTCGACATTCCGCCTGTCACAGTTCCAAACTCCTGTTTAAACGTAGTTTAGTCCGTCGCTGCCCGCCAGAGAAGTCACACCCTTCTCTTTGCGCCGTTGACAAGGATGAACGGGTGGGTCCTGCAACGGTCCTGTGGCAACTGAACATGCACGAGGGCTATTCGGCAGCGCCGGCTCGCCCGGCAGCGGGCCTGCTACCTGTTGAAGGCAAGCCTGAGTGAGCAACTGCTCCTCTCTGAGCCGACGGATCGGCCCGGTTGATCGGGGTGATTGGGCTCGTCATTTCCTCACGGCAGGAAAAACCGGAGGCACTCTCGCGAACTGCCCCCTCAGGCGAACGGCCGGTACTCGAGCAGGAAGGCGATCAAGCCTCGGAGTTGTCGGGTGTGCTCAAGGGTGGGGTCGAGCTGGTGCTGGAGCTGCACAAGAGTGCATCTAGCTTGGAGTCGAGCTCGTCTAGCTGCCTCATCTTCTGCTCGTGAGCGATCCTGCGCTTCTCGAACTCGCTCTCTCTCTGCTTGTACTCGATCTCTCTCCGATCGAACTCGATCTCTCTCAGCTCGTAGTCGACGACGGGTCGCCAGTTCAACATCGCCAAGCAGCGGCGGAACCAAGGCAAAGAGGAGTAATACTCCGATTTGCTGGTCAAGGGCGACGGTGCCGATGAAGGGGATTGAGGCATGGCTGTAGGACGAGAAGAGAGTGATCAGCGCCAGCAGGCCGCCGATGACGAGGGTGATCCAGCCTTGAATGTCGAAGACCAAAACCCTACCCAAGCCGAGCCCTTGCCGCTTTCTGTATAGTACGCCAGTACTTGCCATCGCGACTACGCCAGCTGCTGGCTCGGCCCTGAAGTGCGAATGCGAGGGGTTGCGGCGCTTGCGGATTTACCGCTGAGGTTGAGCTGGTTTGCTTCACCATCAAGAGCCCGGCTGCTGGCGGAGCACCATCAGGATCTGGCGAAGGCACAAGTACATCGGCCAGCATCGGGAAATGGCCGCGGTTGAGGGTGGCGAGGGTGGCGCCTGCCTGCTGCCATGGCTGGGGCCGTACTGACGTCGCCACAAAGGCATCCAGGCGCGAATGCTCCTCACCCTCGCGCACGCCTCCACAGAGCTCGGCAATGCTCAGCACCGAAGCCGCCAGCGGGGTTGGACCTGAGCCGTCGAGGGACGCCTCCCCTCCCCCTCCCCCTCCCCCTGCAGGCACAGATAACGATGCAGCCACCCCGCCAGCCAGAGGGCCTGCCCCTTGCGATTGGCTGCAAATTCACCCTGCCCCACATGGCCGAGCATCGCCGCCAGGTTCTCGAGTATCTCCAAATCTTCCGGATGCCCCTTCAGCAGCTAGCGCATCAAACGCGCGGCCCCGGCCAGATCCCTCCATTTAAAGATGTAGTTGACCAGCCCCGGTCGCCGCAGGATTGCCGCCTGCTGCTGCCCCTGCTCCCACAGTTGCTGGGCCATGCCATCCCGCACCGGCCGCCCGCGGATCTGGCCGGGACAGGGCCGGGATAGGTTCAAAGCCTCTGCCCTGGCTGGATGGCCCCGCCGCCCGTCGCTTCGCTCCAGCGCCGCCAGGTGCTGTTGATCACGGCGGCGGTGGCCCTGGTGTTGTTTGGGTGGCAGCTGGGCAGCTCCGGTCTGGTGGACGAGACCGAGCCCCTTTTTGCCGCCTCGGCCCGGGCCATGGCCGAAACCGGTGACTGGTTGATCCCCCGGGTGAACGGCCTGCCCCGCTTCGACAAGCCGCCGCTGGTCTACTGGGCGATGGGGCTGCTCTATGTCCTCCCCGGCCAGGAGCTCTGGAACCCCCTGGGCACCTGGGCGGCGCGGCTGCCCTCGGCCCTGGCTTGCGGCGCCGTGATGCTGGCCCTGGCAGACACCCTGCTGCGCTGGCCCCAGCGGCCCGGCCGGCCGGCCCTGGTCGCCCTGACGGCTGCCTTTGCCTTTGGCCTTTCGCCCCTGGTGCTGCTCTGGGGCCGCATCGCCGTCAGTGATGCCCTGTTTTCAGGTCTCCTGGTCCTCAGCCTGCTGCTGGGTTGGCACACCTATGCCGCCCGGGGCCAGGGTTGGTGGCGCTGCTGGTTGCTGCTGGGCCTGGCGGTGCTGGCCAAGGGCCCGGTGGCCGTGGTTCTGCTGGGCCTGACCCTGCTGCTGTTTGGCTGGTTGCAGGCAGATATGGCCGGGCTCTGGCGGCGCCTGAGGCCCCTGCAGGGGCTGGCGATCACGGCTCTGGTGGCCCTTCCCTGGTACGGGGCTGCCCTGGTGGTGGCAGGGGAACCCTTCTGGCGCAGCTTTTTTGGCTACCACAACCTGCAGCGCTTCACGGTGGTGGTGAACAACCACCTGCAGCCCTGGTGGTTCTTCGCGCCGGTACTAGTGATCGCCAGCCTGCCTGTCACGCCCCTGTTGTTGCTGGGCCTGGCCCAGGGGGTTGGCCCCCTTCGCTGGTGTTGGCGGCCGGCGAAGCCCCTGGCGCCGGAACTCTCGCTGCAGCGCTTCGCGGCCTGCTGGTTGCTGGCGGTGCTGCTGTTTTTCACCGCCGCGGCGACCAAGCTGCCGAGTTACTGGCTGCCGGCCACGCCGGCGGCGGGCCTGCT
>NZ_JAGQCQ010000053.1:0-15155 GCF_024346275.1 Cyanobium sp. BA20m-p-22 | reverse complement strand
GGGCACCCTGCATCTGGATGCGGGAGCCGAACGGGCCCTAACCCTTCAGGGCGCCTCCCTGCTGGCCGTGGGAGTGCGGGCAGTGGAAGGGCAGTTCGGCCGACGGGAGGCGGTGCGGCTAGTGGCCAGTGATGGCCGGGAGCTCGGGCGGGGCCTGGCCAGCCTGGGCAGCGCCGAGCTGGCGGAGTTGATCGGCTGTGCCGGCGTGGAGGTGGTGCATCGCGATCACCTGGTGCTCACCAGCTGCTAGGCGCGACCTACGATCCGGCCAGGCCATAGACCTGGGAATGCGTTTCAGCGAACTGCTCGGCCACCTGGGTGAGGTAACCGGTGAGAGTCCTCGCCACCTGGCCACTGACCCTGCCATCCACGGCGGCGCAGCTTTAGACCAGGCCGGGGCCGGGCAGCTGGCTTTTCTAGAACCCGGCAACGCCCTGGCGGCGGCCCTGACCGACAGCGGCGCGAGCGCGGTGTTGATCCCGGCCCGCGGCGAGGGGGCGCAAGCGCTGCAGCAGCTGGCAAGCGAGCGGGGCCTGGCCTGGGTTGCCCTGGCCAATCCTCGCCTTGGCTTCGCCGAGGCGCTC
Organism: Cyanobium sp. BA20m-p-22; assembly: GCF_024346275.1. Lineage (NCBI taxonomy): Bacteria > Bacillati > Cyanobacteriota > Cyanophyceae > Synechococcales > Prochlorococcaceae > Cyanobium > Cyanobium sp. BA20m-p-22. The sequence continues at coordinate 14,571 of NZ_JAGQCQ010000053.1, read as the reverse complement.
GAAGTGCTCCACCCGCGCCGGCGCCCTGCCCCTGGCATCCACCCCAGCGCCGTGGTCGACCCTGGCGCCGTTGTTGGCATGGGCTGCCATGTGGGCCCCCTCGTGGTGATCGGTGCTGATGTGCAGATTGGGGCCAGCTGCACCATCCATGCCGGTGTGGTGATCTACGCCGACGTCCAGATTGGCCCAGACTGTGAACTCCACTCCGGCGCCGTGCTCCATCCCGGAAGCCGCCTTGCCAGGGCCTGCGTGGTCCACTCCAATGCGGTGATCGGCAGCGAGGGATTTGGCTTCGTGCCCACCGCTGACGGCTGGCGCAAGATGCCCCAGACCGGCCTGGTGGTGCTCGAGGATGGGGTGGAAGTGGGCTGCGGCAGCACCATCGACCGCCCTGCGGTGGGCGAAACCCGCATAGGCGCAGGCAGCAAAATCGACAACCTGGTCCACATCGGCCACGGCGTCAGCATGGGCAGCGGCTGTGCCCTGGCGGCCCAGGTGGGCATCGCCGGCGGCGCGAAGCTGGGCAAGGGGGTGATCCTGGCGGGCCAGGTGGGCCTTGCCAACAGGGCCGTGATGGGGGATGGCTCAATTGCCTCCTCCAAGTCGGGCATCCACGGCGAGGTGGCTGCCGGGGAAGTGGTCAGCGGTTATCCGGCCATCCCCAACCGCCTCTGGCTGCGCTGCTCCGCCACCTTCAACAAGTTGCCGGAGCTGGCTAAAGCCCTGCGCCAGTTAGAGAAGCGCAGCGAACCCCAACCGCCTAATCCCCAACCGCCCAAGCCCTAGCCTCGCGCCTGACAGCTCAGCCACCATGACCTCCCGCCACCGGATCACCCTGCTGCCAGGCGACGGCATCGGCCCGGAGATCACAGCGGTGACGCGCCAACTGCTCGATGCAGTCAGTGCCCAACATGGATTTGAGCTGGTTTACGACGAGCAGCCGATGGGCGGCAGCGCCATCGATGCCACCGGGGTTCCCCTACCTGAGAGCACCCTGGCAGCCTGCCGGCAAAGCGAGGCGGTGCTGCTGGCCGCGATCGGTTCGCCCCAATACGACAACCTGCCCCGGGAGCAGCGACCGGAAACGGGGCTGCTGGGCCTGCGCTCAGGCCTGGGCCTTTTTGCAAACCTGAGACCGGTGAAGATCTTCCCGGCCCTGATCGATGCCTCCAGCCTCAAACCAGAGGTGATCGCCGGGGTGGATCTGCTGGTGGTGCGGGAGCTCACCGGCGGGGTCTATTTCGGCACACCGAGGGGTCGGGTGGAGGCTGACGGCCGGGTGCGGGCTTTCAACACCATGGCCTACTTCGACGACGAAATCGACCGCATCGCCAAGGTGGGCTTCGATCTGGCGGCAGCGCGGAGCGGCAGGCTCTGCAGCGTCGACAAGGCCAACGTGCTCGATGTCAGCCAGCTCTGGCGGGATCGGGTTAACGCCATGGCCGCCGGCTACCCCACGGTGGAGCTCAGCCATATGTACGTCGACAACGCGGCCATGCAACTGGTGCGAAACCCCCGTCAGTTCGACGTGCTGCTGACCAGCAATCTGTTCGGCGACATTCTCAGCGACGAGGCGGCCATGCTCACCGGTTCCATCGGCATGCTCCCCTCTGCCTCCCTGGGCAGCAGCGGCCCCGGCCTGTTTGAGCCGATCCACGGTTCAGCCCCCGACATCGCTGGCCAGGACAGGGCCAACCCCCTGGCGATGGTGCTCAGCGCAGCCATGCTGCTGCGGCTGGGCCTAGGGCAGCTCGCGGCCGCCACCGCCCTGGAGAGTGCCGTGGATCGGGTGCTGGCGGCAGGCTTCCGCACCGGCGACCTGATGGCCGCAGGTTGCACCCAGCTGGGCTGCCGGGCCATGGGCGACCAGCTGCTGGCAGCCCTGGAAGCCTGAACCACGGCTGGTAACGGTCCGGCAGGGATTGGCCTTGCCGGCCCAGCAACCTGCCAAAATTGCAGCCGGTTTCTCCTCCCGCGCATGTCGAAGCGTCACCCGGTTGTTTCTGTCACCGGCTCCTCCGGCGCTGGGACTAGCACTGTCAAGCGAGCTTTCGAGTACATCTTCAGGCGTGAAGGAATCATTCCTGCGGTGGTGGAGGGCGACAGCTACCACCGCTACGAGCGGGCCGCGATGAAGGAAGCGATGGCTGCCGCCGTTGCCAATGGAGAGAACTTCTCCCACTTCGGCCCAGCGGCAAACCGCTTTGACAAACTCGAGGAGCTGTTCCGCACCTACGGGGAAACCGGCGGCGGCCAGAAGCGTTACTACCTCCACTCGGCGGAGGAGGCGGCAGACCACAACGGCCGCCTGGGCACAAACCTCGAACCTGGCCAGTTCACGCCCTGGGAGCCCATCCCTGAAAGCACCGACCTGCTCTTCTACGAAGGCCTGCATGGCGGCGTCGTGGGCGATGGCTACGACCTACCCAAACTGGCGGATCTGCTGATCGGCGTGGTGCCGATCGTGAATCTCGAGTGGATCCAGAAAATCGCCCGCGACAACCAGGAGCGGGGCTACTCGGCCGAGGCCACGGTGGACACGATCCTGCGGCGCATGCCCGATTACATCAATCACATCTGCCCGCAGTTCAGCCTCACCGACATCAACTTCCAGCGGGTGCCCACGGTCGATACTTCGAACCCCTTTTTCATCCAGACCATTCCCACCCCGGATGAAAGCTTCGTGATCATCCACTTCCGCAAGGTAGCCCGTGACAAGTGGGGCATCGACTTCACCTACCTGCTCGACATGATCCACGACTCGTTCATGTCAACCCCCACCTCGATCGTGGTGAACGGCGGCAAGATGGGTTTTGCCATGGAGCTGATCCTCACTCCGATCATCCATCGGATGATCGAAGAAAAGAAGAAGCTGGCCTGATTGCAGCCGTACCCCTTACTCTGGGGTCGCAATACGACTTGGTGAGGCCGATTTCCGTCGCCCCGTCCACGCCGATTCCCCCCTCCTTTCTGATCTCAGGGGCCCCCACCAAGGTGGCACCTGTCTTGCGCCTCGATCAGATCAATAGTCAGTTGGTCATTCAGGCCGCCCGCAGGGTTCTGTTTGAGGCCCTTGACCACTGCGCGCCGGGTGCAGATGTCTGTGGTGTGGTGCTCAAGGCCAACCCGACCAATCTTCAGGGTCGGATAGTTCAAGCCATGCCGGTGCTCCTGCCAGACGAGCAGTTTGTACCGATCGAGCTGATCCGGGCCCGGCGCAGCCGCAGTGGCCCATCCAGGCTGCGCTTTCCCCGCACCAACCCCTCCCCGACAACCGTCTGAGTTCCGCTTGAGCGTCCCAGCGCCACTGCTCGCCAGCTTCCCGAACCTGCCAATTTGGGTCGCGCTGATCGGAGCCTGTTTCGGCAGCTTCTTGAATCTGGTTGCCTGGCGACTGCCGCGTGAGGAATCGATCCTGCTGCCGCCAAGCCATTGCCCCCATTGCGGCAGCCGTTTGCGCTGGTATGAGAATGTGCCCGTGCTGGGGTGGCTATGGCTGCGGGGCCGCTGCGGCCACTGCGGCGCCCCGATAGCGATTCGCTACCCGCTGGTAGAGCTGCTCAGCGCCGGGCTCTGGGTGGCCTGCCTGCAGGCCACCCCGGCAGCGATGGGCCCCCGGCCCCTGGCCTTGCAGGTGGTGCTGGCTGGCTGGCTGCTGCTGAGCTGGCTGCTGCCCTTGCTGCTGATCGACCTCGATTACCTCTGGCTGCCCGAGCCCCTCTGCCGGGTAGGCCTGCTGCTGGGCCTGGGGATGACGGCAATTATTGGTTTCCAGCAGGGCGAAGCCGTGGGCCGGGCCCTGCTGTTCCACCACCTCTTGGCTGCCGGGGTCGCCCTGGTGGGCTTTGAGGGCGTCAGCGCCCTGGCTGAGAGGCTCATCGGCAAGCCCGCCCTGGGGCTGGGCGACGCCAAGCTCGCTGCCCTGCTGGGGGCGTGGCTGGGGCTCACCGGCCTGGGCATAACTGTGGTGCTGGCAGTGTTCGGCGGTGCCGTGGTGGGCAGCATCGGCCGCCTCAGCGGGCGGCTGGGCAGGCACCAGCCCTTTCCCTTCGGCCCATTCCTGGCAGCTGGTGGAGCCGCCGTCTGGCTATGGGGCCATGACTTTTGGCTGCCCCTCCTTGGGCTGGTGGGCCCGGCGCCTTAAATGGGTTCAGCCGCCGGGCCCTGTCGCCTTGAGATCGCATGTCGCTTTTCGACTGGTTCGCGGATCGCCAGAAAAATGCCCCCACCGTGCGGGTCACCCAGGACGTGGAAGAGGGCGATGGGCTCTGGAGCAAGTGCCCCGAATGCGGCCTGGTGGTGTATCGCAAAGATCTGGTGGCCAATGCCAGCGTCTGCAAGGGCTGCGGCCACCACAACAGGATTGACAGTGAGGAGCGAATCGCCCTGATCGCCGACCCCGGCAGCTTCGAACCGTTAGATAGCTCCCTGGCCCCCACCGATCCACTGGCCTTCAAGGATCGCCGCAGCTACGCCGATCGGCTGCGGGACAGCCAGCAGAGCACCGGTCTGCTCGATGCCGTCGTTACCGGCCTCTGTCGCACCAGCGGCCTGCCCCTGGCCCTGGGGGTGATGGACTTCCGCTTCATGGGCGGCTCGATGGGCTCGGTGGTGGGCGAGAAGCTCACCCGCCTGATCGAAACCGCCACTGCCCGCCGCTACCCGGTGCTGATCGTGTGTGCCTCCGGCGGCGCCCGCATGCAGGAGGGCATGCTCAGCCTGATGCAGATGGCCAAGATCTCCGGTGCCCTGGAACGCCACCGCCAGGCCGAACTGCTCTACCTGCCTCTGCTGACCTATCCCACCACCGGGGGGGTGACGGCCAGCTTTGCCATGCTGGGCGATCTAATTCTGGCCGAACCCAAGGCCCTAATCGGCTTTGCAGGCAGGCGGGTGATTGAGCAGACCCTGCGCGAAAAACTCCCCGAAGGCTTTCAAACCGCCGAATACCTGCGCGAGCATGGATTTGTCGATGCGATCGTGGATCGAACCCGCCTCAAGGCCACCCTGGCAAGCCTGCTGAAGCTGCACGGCTGCCGCGAAACGGTGCTGGCGTGAGGCAGATCATGGGCAGATATCTGGGCAGAAATCTGGGCTGGCTGGCTGGAATTCTGCTGTTACTGGCGGTATTCAGCGGCGCCGGCTCGGCCGCCTTCGCCGGCCCGGTTGACTGGCACGAAGTGGCCAGCAGCGATGAGGGCCGCCAGTGGTGGGATGGGGGCAGCCTGCGCCGCAGCCGCGAGGGCAACGTGTCGGTGCTGACTCGGTTCCAAGCCCCCACCACGGAGGAGAAGCCCCGTCCTAGCAACGATCTCTATGTGATGGAACTCGATTGCGACCAGGCCCTATTCCGCGATACCTCGATCAACGGGCTGCCCCAGTTCGGAGCCCAGTGGCAGCCCACCGCCGGAGACAACCTGATCACCAGGGTGGTAACTGAGGTGTGCGCAGTTGCCAGTGAGACCCTGCCATGACCAGCCCATTGCGGGTGGCCATCGCCGGCCTGGGCATCGGTGAAAAGGTCCACTTGCCCGCCCTGCGGGCCTGTGCTGGCACCACTCCGGTCGCCCTCTGGCATCCCCGGCCCGAGCGGTTGGACGCGGCCTGCCGCAGCGCCGAACTGCCCGGCTACGGCGACTTTGACGCCCTGCTGGCCGATCCGGCGGTAGAAGCCCTGGTGATCGCCACCCCGCCGGCGCCCCGCTTCGAGCTGGCCGAGAGGGCCCTTCATGCCGGCAAGCACCTGCTACTGGAAAAGCCGGTGGCCCTCTGTGCCGAGCAGGTGGAAGAGCTACAAAGGCTGGCCCTGCAGCGGGGGCTAACGGTGGCAGTTGATTTCGAATACCGGGCGGTGCCCCTCTTCCAGCAGCTTGCCGCCCTTGTCGCCAGTGGCGACCTGGGGGAACTGCTGCTCGTCAAATTCGACTGGCTGATGGCTAGCCGCGCCGACCCCACCAGGCCCTGGAACTGGTATTCCCAGGCCGCTGCAGGCGGCGGCGTGCTGGGGGCCCTGGGCACCCATGCCTTTGACATCCTCCATTGGCTGGTGGGACCAAGCCGCTCCCTGCGCGCCCTGCTGAGCACGGCCATCGGCGCAAGGCCCCTGGAAGATGGCAGCGGCCGCCTGGCCGGCGTCGACGCCGAGGACATCGCCCTGGTGCAGCTGGAACTGGAGACCGCCCAGGGCCAGGTGGTGCCGGCCCAGTTGAACCTGGCTTCCGTGACCCGCCGGGGGCGGGGCTGCTGGCTCGAGCTCTACGGGCGAGATGGGACCGCCGTACTCGGATCCGACAACCAGGCCGACTATGTACATGGCTTTGGTCTGTGGCACTCCCGCGGAGGGGAGCCGCTCAGGCCCCTGGAAGCTGAGGCCCAATGGGGGTTTGGTCGCACCTGGGCTGACGGGAGGATCGCCCCGGTGCTGCGGCTGCACAGCTGGTGGAGTGAGGCGGTGCGCGAGGGTCGCCCGATGGTGCCAGGCCTGGGCGAAGCGGTGAGCAGCCAGCGCTGTTGCGATTGGGCCCGCCATGGTCAGCCCGGGGGCATCCCCTAGACTCCCAGCCAGTTCCCTACTCCGATCCGAGAGGTTTTTTCCCATGGCGCTCGTTCCGCTTCGGCTGCTGCTCGACCATGCCGCTGAGAACGGCTACGGAATTCCTGCCTTCAACGTCAACAACCTCGAGCAGGTGCAATCGATCATGGAGGCGGCCAGTGAGACCGACTCTCCGGTGATCCTGCAGGCCTCCCGCGGAGCGCGCCAGTATGCCGGTGAAAATTTCCTGCGCCACCTGATCCTGGCCGCAGTCGAAACCTATCCGGATATCCCGGTGGTGATGCACCAGGACCACGGCAACAGTCCTGCCACCTGCTTCGGCGCCGCCGCCAACGGCTTCACTTCGGTGATGATGGATGGCTCGCTGATGGCTGATGCCAAGAGCCCTGCCAGCTACGAGTACAACGTGGCCGTCACCAAGGAAGTGGTGGACGTGGCCCACGCCATCGGCGTGAGTGTGGAGGGCGAACTGGGTTGCCTGGGTTCCCTGGAAACCGGCATGGGTGAGGCCGAAGACGGCCATGGCTTTGAGGGCAAGCTCGACCACAGCCAGCTGCTCACCGATCCGGCCGAGGCCGCCGACTTCGTCGCCAAAACCAAAGTTGACGCCCTGGCTATCGCCATTGGCACCAGCCACGGCGCCTACAAGTTCACCCGCAAGCCCACCGGTGAAGTGCTGGCCATCAGCCGCATCGCTGAGATCCACAAAGCGATCCCTAACACCCACCTGGTGATGCATGGCTCCTCCTCGGTGCCCCAGGAGTGGCTGGACATGATCAACAAGTACGGCGGCGCCATCCCCGAGACCTACGGCGTGCCCGTGGAGGAAATCCAGGAGGGCATCCGCAACGGTGTGCGCAAGGTGAACATCGACACCGACAACCGGCTGGCCTTCACCGCAGCTGTTCGGGAAGCCGCCTTCAAGGACCCCACCAACTTCGATCCCCGCCACTTCAACAAGCCTGCCCGCCAGTACATGAAGCAGGTGTGCCTGGATCGCTATCAGCAGTTCTGGTGTGCCGGCAACGCCAGCAAGATCAAGCAGCGCGACATCAACTACTACGCCGGCCTCTACGCCAAGGGCGAACTGGATCCCAAAACTGCCGTGGCTGCTTGAGCCAAGCATCAGCCTGATTCCAGGGTGGGGGCCAATTGGCCCCCTTTTTTTCTGGCTCAGGGAATGGCTTCTGCGGAGTTGGTGATCGCCGCCAAGGAGCGGCGGGGGTCCAGGAGGGCCTCGATGGCCTTGTCGAGGCTGGTCTCCATCGCCACCCGGCTGCCATCACTCACCACCACCCGGGTGAGGGTGGGCAGGCCCCCATTGCGGGCCTTGAGGTAGACGGGCTCCACATAGAGGAGGGCTTTGCCCAAGGGCACCACCAGCAGGTTGCCCTGGATCACCTCCGAGCCAGCCCGGTCCCAGAGCCCGAACTGTTGACTGATGCTCGGGTTCTGGTTGATCAGGGCCTGGATCTGCTCGGGGCCGAAGATCGGCGTTTGGGTGGGGAAGCGCAGCAATACCAGTTCGCCGTAGTTGGGATCGTCACTGCGGGCCGCCAGCCAGGCGGCGAGGTTTGGGCGCGCCAGGGGCGTGAGTGGTTGCAACAGCAGAAATTCCGGCGGTTGGTCTGGGGTCAGCTGGGCGCTGACGTGATACGGCTTCACCGGAACCTGATCGCGGCCATAGAGCTCCTTCGGCACCTGCCACACGTCATCGCCGCTGTAGAAAACGCGAGGATCGGTGACGTGATATCTGAGCAGCTGGGCCGTCTGCAACTCAAACTGCCACTGGGGGTAGCGAATATGGGCCCGCAGGGCAGCAGGCATGGCCGCCATAGGCGCGAACAGATCGGGAAAGAGACGCTGCCAGCCAGCCATGATCGGATCGCTGCTGGAGGCGACGTACATCACCACGGTGCCGTTGTAGGCATCCACAACCGCCTTAACCGAATTGCGCAGGTAGCGGATCTCAGGCTCGCCCGGCACCGCCGCGCTGTAGGGATAGCTGCGGCTGCTGGTAAACCCCTCCACCAGCCAGTACTGGTGCTGGGTGCGAGGGAAGGGGCCGTTCTGGCCCAGCTGCACCGATACCAGCACAGGATCTCCCTCAAAGCGCACGAAGGGAGCCAGGGTGCGCAGCCGCTCCCTCACCTCGCGCCGCAGCAGCAACCGGGTAGCAGGGGTGATTGCACCCTGCACCAGCAACTTGGGCTCACCCAGGTAAAGGGCAGCGGCCAGGCGTCCCCAGGCTGAGCCGATCGGCACACCAGCCTTACCTGAGTAATGGGTGTAGAGATTTTCGTCTCCCTGGGGATAGTCAAATTCCTGCACCTTGGTGGGAGCTAGGGCATAGGGCGACTTGAGCGCTCCGAAATAGAGGCTGGGTTGGCCGATTGGAATGCCGGCCCTCACCTGGGCAGAGCTGATGCCCAACTTGGCATTGCCCTGAACCCGGGTGGAGGCTCCCAGATCGCTGATGAAGAAGTCGGGCAAGCCATCAGGGCTGCTGGTGTTTACCGGCGAAACCGTGAAGCCATATCCATGGGTGAACACCAGATGGGTATTGAGCCAGGTGCGGGCCGCCGGTGGCAGGGAGGCCTGATCCAGCTCCCTTGCCGAGATCATCACCAACTGGCGGCGATCCGTGCCCGCATTGGCTGACAGGCTGTAGCGGTCGACCGCAGCCCCTGAAAAGCGGTAATAGACCCGCAGCTGCTGCAGCTGGCGGTTGGTAGATAGCAGGGGCTGGCTATCCCAGAGACGGATGTTGCGCAGGGTCGCCTGGCCGGCGATGACATCGGCACGGCTGAGGCGGTTGCGCGGCTGCACATTGCGGCTTCTGATGCCATCGAGCTCAAAGGCGGCCCTGGTGGCAGCGATCGAGCGAGCCAGGTAGGGGGTCTCCAGCTGGAGCTCCCGGGGCCGCACCAGCATCAACTGAAATAGGGGGGTGAGCAGGGCCTCGAGCAGGGGCACCGCGAGCAGGGCTGCGGAAACTGCCGCCATCAGGGGGCCACGAAGACCCTTGCGAGGCAGGGGCAACAGCAGGGCCACGGCGGTCAGCAGGGCCACCACCACAGCTGTGGTGCGCAGGGGAAGCACAAAGTGAACATCCAGCCAGCCGGCCCCGGGCACACTGCCGGCAGTGCTGAGCAGCAACTGGTGCCGCCCCAGTAAGAAGCCACAGGCCACCAGCAGGGCCAGCAGGGCCAGGGGTGCGCGCAGCCTCACCAGTTGGGTGGCGGTGAAGCCATGGAAGCGCCCATCGCTGAGCTGGGGCGGGCGGGCCAGGATCCCCCACAGCCCCGCCGCCAGATGGCAGCTGACCAGGGCCAGCAGCAGGGTGAGCCCAAAGGCCAAAGCGGGAAAGCGCACCAGCGCAAAACTGATGTCTGCATCAAGCAGGGGCTCTCGAATGCCGCTATCGGGAGCCAACATCGCCAGCGACCACACCCCCCAGGCCCGGCCCATGGCGGTGGCAGCAGCCAGGGAAGCCATCCCCGCCACCAACCGGGGCGCAAAGCTGGGCCGCAGCAGCAATGCCCCCAGTAGGGCGGCCAACAACAGCAGTAAGGGGAAGGGCAAGCCCTCGAGCATGGCGAGCCCATGCAACCGGCTGGAGTCAAAGGGATTGCGCACCAACCGCTCCGCCAGGCTGAGCAGCAGGGCCAGGGGCAGCAGCTGGATCGTGGCCAGGAGCCCAAGGCTGAGCCCATAGGGGAGCGGCGCAAGGCCGAAGCGGAGGGGCTCGGCAGGTGCCGATCCGGGCCGCCAGAAGCTGCTAATCCAGCGCTGCAGAGCCAGGCCCAAGGCCAGCCCCAACAGCGAGAAACCAATCTGCAACAACCAGCGGCGCAGCAGCACCCCACCCCTGGAAAACTGCTCAAACCACTGCCATTCCACCCAGAGGCGGGACACCAGGATCAAAACTGCGGCAAGCAGGGCCAACCCAAGGGGCACGCTGACGAGCAGCAGGAAGGCAGACGGCGACGCTCGCCTTGACATCAGCAATCGGCTTACTGGCTGAGGCTAGGAAGCCCTGGCCCAACAGCAAGCCTCCGCCTCCAGGAAATACCCGACCTTTGAGATCGGGATTAATCAGCCGCCCCATCTGGCGCTGTTAGCCTCCAGTCACCGCTGGGCGTGCCCGTGACTGCCACCCTCTCCCGCTCAACCTTCACCGGACTGCGCTGTAAAGAATGCGGCCACCCCTATGAGGCCAGCGCCCGCCACGTCTGTGAAGACGTCTGTTTCGGCCCCCTGGAGGTCGTCTACGACTATGAGGCCATCAAGAATCGGGTGACCCGCGCCACCATTGAGGCCGGGCCCACCTCCATCTGGCGCTACCGCGAATTCCTGCCGATCGAGGGGGATCCCATTGATGTGGGCACGGGGTTCACGCCCCTGCTCAAGGCGGGCAACCTGGCCCGGCGGCTGGGCCTCAAAAGCCTCTATATCAAGAACGACGGCGTCAACATGCCGACGCTCTCCTTTAAAGACCGGGTGGTGAGTGTGGCGCTCACCAGGGCCCGCGAGCTCGGCTTCACCACGGTGAGCTGCGCCTCCACCGGCAACCTGGCCAACTCCACCGCAGCCATCGCCGCCCACGCCGGCCTGGAGTGCTGCGTGTTCATCCCCAGTGACCTGGAGTTGGGCAAGGTGCTCGGCACGTTGGTCTACAACCCAACCCTCATGGCGGTCCATGGCAACTACGACCAGGTCAACCGCCTCTGCTCGGAAGTGGCCAACACCTTCGGCTGGGGCTTCGTCAACATCAACCTGCGCCCCTACTACTCCGAGGGTTCCAAAACCCTGGGCTATGAGGTGATTGAACAGCTGGGCTGGCAACTGCCCGACCACATCGTGGCGCCCCTGGCCTCGGGCTCCCTGTTCACCAAAATCCGCAAGGGCTTTGATGAATTCATCAAGGTGGGCCTGGTGGAAGGAAAGGCCGTGCGTTTCAGCGGCGCCCAGGCCGAAGGCTGCAGCCCGATCGCCCAGGCCTTCGCCGCCGGCCGCGACTTCATCACCCCGGTTAAGCCCAATACGATTGCCAAATCAATTGCCATTGGCAACCCCGCCGATGGCCCCTACGCCATTGATATCGCCAACAAAACCGGCGGCACCATCGCCGCCGTGAGCGATGCCGAGATAATCGACGGCATCAAGCTGCTGGCAGAAACCGAGGGAGTTTTCACCGAAACAGCAGGCGGCACCACAATTGCGGTGCTCAAGAAACTGGTGGAGCTCGGCAAGATCAACCCGGAGGAAACCACCGTTGCCTATATCACCGGCAATGGGCTCAAGACAACAGAGGCCATTGCCGACTCCATCGGCGCCCCCTACACGATCGAAGCCCAACTCGACAGCTTCAAATCCGCCTGGGCCCAGGCCCAGCTCGACCGCTCCAGCTGACCCTTTTCCATACCCGCCCAATCTCCGCCATGGCCGTTCAGGTTCTGATCCCCACCCCCCTGCAGAAGTTCACCAACAACGAGGCCAGCGTTGATCTGGAAGCCAGCAACGTGGATGGCCTGATCGACGCCCTTGAGCTGCATTACCCAGGCATCAAGGGCCGCCTCTGTGATGAGGCAGGCAAGCTGCGTCGTTTTCTCAATGTCTATGTAAATAGCGAGGACATCCGTTTCCTCGACCACCAGGCCACCCCCCTCAAGGACGGCGATGAGGTGAGCATCGTGCCAGCAGTTGCCGGCGGATGATCCCAGAATGGGGGAAGAGATTCACTGCCGCCCCAGCCCCCACCCATGAACCAGGCCCAGATTCAACCTGGCGATTGCACCGGCCAGGCCGACTGGCAGGCCAAGGCCCTGCTGTTCGACTATCGCCAGGCTGCCAATCCGGTGCGCCGGGGTCTCACCGAACCAATCGGCTACCACCAGTGGGGAGCAGCCCTGCACCAGTCAGGTGGCACGGCCGTTCTACCTCTGGATCTGAGTGGGGAGCTGGGCTGCAATGGCCCGGCCACCAGCCCAGCCCTGGCGGCCCATTTCCTGCGGATCCTTCCAGGAGAGGGGCTTAAGGCTGCTGCCAATGCCACCAGCTCACTCTTTTTTGTGCTCCAGGGCAAAGGGGAGCTGCGCTGGGCAGGCCAGAGGCTGAACTGGGGCGCGGGCGACCTGCTGGTGCTTCCCGCCGGAGAGACCCCACTGCTGCAGGCAGAGCAAACCAGCGTTCTCTACTGGGTGCATGACGGGCCGCTGTTGGATTTTCTCGGCGTAACTGCCTCAAGCACCCGCTTCGATCCCACCCATTACCCCGCAGCGCTGCTGGAGAAGGAGCTCGCCCAACTTCTGGCCGACCCCAGCTCCGCCCGCAGTAACAGACTCAGCCTGCTGCTGGCCAATAGGGACCTGCCCCAGAGCCGCACGGTCACCCACACCCTCTGGGCCATGTTCGGAGTCGTGCCTGCCGGGGTAATCCAGCCTCCCCATCGGCACCAGTCGGTGGCCCTCGATCTGATCATCGACTGCGACCCCGGCTGCCACACCCTGGTGGGCACCGAAATTGACGCCAACGGTCAGATTGTCAATCCCCAGCGCATCGAGTGGGAGTCGGGTGGGGCCTTCATCACCCCGCCTGGCCATTGGCATTCCCACGTCAACACCAGCGGTCGCCAGGCCCGCCTGCTGCCCATTCAGGATTCGGGCCTACACACCTACCTGCGTAGCTTGGACATCCGCTTTGCCGGTGGGCTCCAAACTGGCGATTGAGGCGCCGTCATTTGGGCTGGTGCCATCGGCCCTGGCAACGACGGCCCTGAATGCATCGCCCTCAATCGTTTCATCCCGGATCAGCAGGTCCACCAGTTCGTCGATCAGGGGTCGGCGGGGCTCCAGCAATGCCACCGCCTGCTCAAGGGCTGTAGCGGCCAGCTCCCTCACCAAAACATCGATGCGGTTACCTGTTTCCCGGGAGTAGGGGGGCTCGGAGCGGAGCCAGTCGCGGCCCAGGAACACCTCCGTACCGTCCCCCTCCAGCGCTACCGGGCCGAGGCTGGAGAAGCCGTAGCGGGTGACCATCTCGCGGCTGATGCGGGTGACCAGGTCCAGGTCACCGCTGGCTCCCTGGGTAACTTCTCCGGCACCAAACACCACCAACTCGGCGGCCCGGCCGCCAAGGGCCACCACCAGTCGGGCCTGCAGGTAGGCCTTGCTGATCAACCCGGAATCCAGGATCTCCTCATCGGGCACCATGCGGGCAAAACCGCCTACGCCACCAGCTCTGGGCAACAAGGTGACCTTGTCGAGGGGGTCGGCATGGGGCACCAGGGTGGCCAGTAGGGCATGGCCCACCTCGTGATAGGCAATCAGTCGCTTCTTGGCGCTGTCCTGCAGGGGGGCGGCGGCCAGGCCCATGGTGATCCGCTCAAGGGCCCCAGCCATGGCCCCATCGTCAATCTCAGCCAGGTGGTGGCGGGCCGTGAGGATGGCGGCCTCGTTGAGCAGGTTGGCCAAATCTGCGCCGGAGAAGCCCGGGGTGCGACTGGCCCAGGCCGAGAGGGAAACCGCTGCTGCCAGGGGTCTGCTGCGGGCATGCACCGCCAGAATGGCCTCGCGGCCGCGGCGGTCAGGCAGGTCAATAGTGATGCGGCGGTCGAAGCGGCCCGGCCGCATCAGGGCCGTATCCAACACATCTGGGCGGTTGGTAGCCGCCAGCAAAATCACCCCGGAATTGTCTGCAAAGCCATCCATCTCAGTGAGCAGCTGGTTGAGGGTCTGCTCGCGCTCATCGTTGCCGCCACCGATACCAGCTCCCCGTTGACGACCAACCGCATCAATTTCGTCGATAAAAATGATGCAGGGGGCCTTGGCCTTGGCCTTACGGAAGAGATCCCGCACCCGGCTGGCCCCCACCCCAACAAACATCTCGACAAACTCAGACGCCGCCATCGAGAAAAAGGGAACTCCCGCTTCCCCGGCAATGGCCCGAGCCAGCAGGGTCTTACCGGTGCCGGGGGGGCCGATCAGCAGTACACCCTTGGGGATTTTGGCGCCGAC
>NZ_JAGQCQ010000052.1:0-15239 GCF_024346275.1 Cyanobium sp. BA20m-p-22 | reverse complement strand
TGGTCGAGCAGCACCACCAATGCAGCAATGGCGAAGGCCAGGGCTCGGGGCCTTCTCATGGTTCCACCAGTAGCAGCCGGCGCAGCAGCAGGGCCACCACGGCCACGGCACAGCAGAGCAGCAGCTGGGGGAGCAAGGGGGCGAGGCTGTAGCTGATCAGTAGGGGGCCCAGGGTGGCTCCCCAGCGGCCGGCCAGGGCACCCAGCAGGAGGTTGGCGAGGCCGCAGAGCTGCACCGTCGCCAGCCCCACCACCGCTGCCCCAAACAGGTTGACCAGGTCGTTCATGCCCGCCTGGCGGGCCAGCTTGCCGCTCAGCCAGGCGGCCGGGATGAAGCCAGCCAGGTAGCCGAAGCCTGGGTCGAGCAGGTAGGCGGTGCCCCCTCCGCCCTGGAACACCGGCAACTGGAACAGGCCCAGGCTCAGGTAGGCGACCGCCGCCAGCATGCCGCTGCGGGGGCCGCACACCAGGGCCGCAACCAGCAGGGCGGGCACCTGCAGGGTGATCGGCAGGTTTGCCAGCATCCAGCTGCCGTTGCCGGCGGGTAGGGGGGCGGCGGCCTGAATCAGCCCACCGACCAGGATCAGCAGCACACCGGCGATTGCGCCGCTCCAGGTGGCTAGGGCCCGCAAGTCATCCCCCGTGGTTGGGATCCATTTTGGGGGGTCACGCCATCGGCCTCGCTACCCTTAAACCAGCTTCTATGCCCATGGACCAGTTCGACTTGGGAGCAGGCGTGCAGCTCAGGGTCCAGCCCCGGTATCTCAAAACCGCTGACGCGATGCCGATGCTGCGTCCGCCCGACCTGGTGGATCCCGCCGAGGTGGGTGAGGTGACGGCGATCAAGGCCGGCAACCAACTGGCTGTTCGCTTCCGCCGGGGGATTTTTTTGTTTGAGAGGAGTCAGTTGAGATTGGTCAGCTAAAGACCGGTCAGCTGAAGACCGGCCAGCTTGGCTTTCACCGGTTTAGGGGATGGCTTTGCCAGGCCTGCTGGGCCGCAGCCAGGGCCTGGGCCGGACCACAGAGGCTGAGGGCCGGGGACCCCAGGTGCCGCCGAGCCACGGCCAGCAGGGTTTCGGCGTCGAGCCGCTCGGCCCTATCCAGGCACTCCGATACAAAGTGCTCGCCCAGGCCATGGCCGAGCACCAGGGCCTGGCGATCGGCGATCTGGCCGCAGGTCTGGCGCCCCATGGCGTCCTGGCCGCGGTATTTGGCTTTGGCCAGGGCCAGTTCGCCTTGGCTGAGTGGCGTTTCAAGCAGCCTTTGCCACTCCTCAAGCACTGCGGTGGTGGCTTCCCCCGCCCGCTCAGCAGAGGTGGAGAGGTGCCAGATGAAAGGTGTGGCGCCGCGCCGGGCCGGCAGGTGAACGCCCACGTCGTAGGCCAGGCCCCGCTCCTCACGTAGGGCCATAAACAGCCGGCTGGACATCCCCAGGCCGAGGTGGGCATGGAGCACCCTCAGGGCCAGGGCATCGGGATCGCCCAGGGGCACGGTGGCAACTCCGAGCAACAGCACCAGCTGTTCGGTGTCCTGTTCAAGCAGGGCGATGGGCCGGCCGCAGGCGGGGGCCAGCGGGCCCGGCTCGTAGCGCGGAGCGGCCGTGGCCCAGGGAAAGCGCCCCAGGGCCCCATCGAAGCTCTCGGCCAGCTGGGTGGGCAGATCCCCGCAGGCCACCAGCAGGGCGCCCTCAGCTCCTAGGGGCGCCACCAGCGCGGCAAGTTGGTCCCTCTGCAGTTCAGCCAACTCCTGCTCCACCCCCAGGGGGTCGTGGCCGTAGGGGCCGCCGCCGAACAGTTGCCCGCGCAGCTGGTCGTGGGCCAACTGGAAGGGATCCTCGCGCTGGCGTAGCAAGTTCTGCAGGTTGAGGTCCCTCTCCAGCTCAAATTGGTCCTGGCTCAGCCAGGGATCCCGCGCCATCGCCACCAAAAGGGGCAACAATTGCTCTGCGTCACTGCTGGCACATTTGAGGCTCAGCACCAGGCTGTCTTCACTGGCTTCGCAGCGCAGGGCCGCGCCTCGGCCCTCCACCAGATCGGCCAGGGCATCGGCGCCGTAGTCACCACAGCCCCTGGTCATCAACCCTGCCAGCAACTGGGCCGCTCCCCGCTGCCCCGGCTGATCGGCGCTGCTGCCGCCCCGAATCCAGAGCCGGCTGGCCACAATTTCCGGACCGGGCCGACGTTGCCAGACCAGGGGCAGCCCCCCCGCGAGCTCAGTGCTCTGCCAGCTGGCCAGTTGACTGGTCATGCCGGCACCGCTTCAAGTACGCAGGCCCGGCTTGGATCCAGTAGGGGCACGGCCTGGCTCAGCAGCTCCTGGCTGCTCCAGTTCTCGATTTCAGCTAGAGGCAGGGCAAGGGCCTGGTGCCGCCCCCAAAGCCGGTTGTTGCCGATCAGGCCGGCCAGTCCACCCGCGGCCTCCAGGCCAAAGCGATAGCCGTTGGCCACCAGGCGCTGGGCCCGCAGCCACTCCGGCTTGGTCAAGCCCTGCTCCTGGAGCTCTGCCCAAACCTGGGCGATGGCCCGGTGCACGGCGCCGAGTTCATCGGCTTCGCAGATCGCCTCCAGCAGGGCGAAGCTGCCGCTTTCCATCACGTGCAGGTCCAGATCGATGCTCTCGACAATGCGCAGTTGCTCCCGCAGCCGCTCCACCAGCCGGCTGCGCCGCCCCTCGGCCAGCACGGTAGTGAGTAGGTCTGCTCCCATCACGCCGTGGAGATCGCTGGCCGGGGGCAGGCCCCAGAGCATCAGCAGCCGGGCCGATTCCAGCCGGGGCACCGTGAGCCGGTGCAGCCCGGGCTGCACCACTAGGGCTGGCGGCGTCGCCGGTTCGTCGATCGCGCCCAGTTGGGCCAGGGCGCTCGCATCGATCCCTTCTTTGAGCTGCAGGAAGTCTGCGCCCCCACAGAGGGCCAGTACGCAGCGATTGGCGCCGTAGAGACGCCGGTGGAAATCGGCCATGGCTTCGGGCGTCTGGGCGGCAAGCAGCTCGCGGCGCCCCAGGATCGGTTCGCCGTAGGCATGGCCCGGACAGCCCAGCCGGAGCAGCTGTTGCAGGGCGATTTCGTCGGGCTGGTCCTCGCTTTGGGCCAGCTCCTCCAGCACCACCTGGCGCTCCATTGCAAAGGCCCTGGGTTCGAGGCTGGGATGGAGCACCAGATCCAGCAGCAGCTCCAGGGCCTGGGCTGCCGACTCTGGGGGCACCAGCACGTGGTAGTGCACGTCATCGAAGCCCGTGGCGGCATTGCTGCTCCCGCCCATCGCCTCAATTTTGAGGTCAAATTCGCCGGGGCCAAGCCGCTGGCTGCCCTTGAAAACCATGTGCTCGAGAAAGTGGGCCAGACCGCTTTCCGGAGCTTTCTCAAAGATGCTGCCGGCCCGGCACCAGAAGTCGAGACACACCAGGGGAGAATCGGCTAGCGGCAGCTGGACAAGCGTGGCCCCATTGGCCAGCTGGAGTTCAGTGGGCTCGGCCAGGCCTGGCAACTTGGGGGCAGTCGGGGCCGATGTCAAGGCTCAGATGCGTGGCAGGATCTGCATTCTGCTGGCTGCCATCTCCCCTTGAGTTCCGCTGCCCCATCCCGTCAGGATCCAGCCATTCCCAGCCCCGGGGAGATCCACCCCCTGGTGGATCGCCTGGCAGGGCTGATCCGCCAGGCCTGGCTGGAACTGCCCGAGCTGGCCCCCCTGGCGGTCAACCCCGAACTTGAGGCCATCAGCGGCAGTCTTGATGGGGAGGCCCTGTTTATCCGCAATGAATTGCGCCAGTGCCGCGGCCTGCGCAAGCTGCACCTGGAGACGGCCCGGCTCGGCAATGGTTTGCAGATCCTGCACTGCGTGCTCTTCCCCGATCCGCGTTTTGATCTGCCCATCTTCGGTGCAGACATCGTGGCTGGCCCGGCCGGAGTTTCCGCCGCCATCGTCGATCTCTCCCCGGTGGGGCCAGCCCTGCCGGCTGGCATCAGCGCCGCCCTCGCCTCCCGGCCCCGGGTTGGCTTCAGCCAGGAGCGAGAACTGCCTGGCTGGGGGTCGATTTTCTCCTCCTTTGTGCGCTTTGTGCGCCCCACCAGCCCGGTGGAGGAAACCGCCTTTCTCGCGGAGGTCTCAGGCCTGCTGGAGGTGTTGACGGCGGCAATCAATTCGGCTAACGCCGAGCCGCCGCAGCATCCGGCTACGGTTGAGCGATGGCAGGGCCAGCTCCACTATTGCAAGCAGCAGAAACAAAACGACAAAACCCGCAGGGTGCTGGAGAAGGCCTTCAACCCAGCCTGGGCAGACCGCTACATCGAGGAACTGCTCTTCGACGATCCGCCGGCTCCGTGAAAAAGGCGCTCCGGGCCGTGCCCAGCTGGGCCTGGTGGCTTGGCGGCGGGGTCTTGCTGCTGTTGCTGGTGGTGGGCATCAGCCGCCAGCAGCGCCCTGCCCTGGTCACCCCCCCGGCCGTTCCCGTCCAGCCTGGCCGGCCAGAGGCGGTGGCCGCCCTCGGCCGCCTCGAACCCGACGGCGATGTGCGCGTGCTGGCCGCGCCGATCAGTGGCGTTGGCGGCAGTCCGCGGATCAGCCAGTTGCTGGTGGAGGAGGGCGATGAGGTGCGCCAGGGCCAGTTGCTGGCCAGCTTCGATTCGGGCCCCAGCCTGCGGGCCCAGCAGGGGTTGCTTGCCGCCCGAATTGGCAATCTCGACCAGCGCCTGGCGGTGCAGACCCGAGACATCCACCGCTATCGCAGCCTGAGCCGCTCCGGGGCCATACCCAGCGGCGAATTGGACACCCGGGAAACGGCCCTGCTCGCCCTCCAGGGGGAGCGCCGGGAGGCCTGGTTGGAGCTGCAGAAGGTTCATAGAGAACTCGAGCTCACCGAGCTGCGAGCCCCCATCGGCGGCACCGTACTGAAGTTGCACGCCCGGGTGGGGGAGCGGCCTGGGGACAGCGGCGTGCTCGAGCTTGGGGCCAGCAGCCGGATGCAGGCCCTGGTTGAGGTTTACGAAAGTGATGTGGGCCGGGTGCGTCCCGGCCAGCCGGTCGCCCTGATCAGCGAAAACGGGGGTTTCCAGGGCGAGCTCCAGGGTCGGGTGATCCGGATCAGTCCCCAGGTGAGGCAACGCAGCCTGCTCTCCACCGACCCCACCGGCGACGCCGATGCCCGCATTGTCGAGGTGCGGGTGGCCCTTGCCCCAGCCGATAGCCAGCGGGTGCGTGCCCTGACGGGCCTGAAGGTGATTGCCCGCCTCGGGGCCGGCAGCTCTCCGCCAGGTCGCTGATGTTTGCCCGCCTGTGGCAGGGCCGCCGCATCCCCTTGGCCTGGTTGTTGCTCACCCGTCAGCCGATGCGCCTGCTGGTGGCCCTGGCCGGCATTGCCTTTGCCGGCATCTTGATGTTCATGCAGCTGGGCTTCCGCGACGGCCTCTTCGATGCCAGCGTGACAATCCATCGCCTGCTCGATGCCGATCTGGTGCTGATCAGCCCCCGCTCCAGCAGCTCGGTGAGCATGGCTGGTTTTCCCCGGCGCCGGCTGGTGCAGGCCATGGCCGATCCCGCCGTGGTTGGCATCACGCCGGTGCATTGGAACCTGCTGCTCTGGCGCAATCCTGAAAACCGCGCCACCCGTTCAATTCTCACCCTGGGCTTTGAGCCAGCCGACCCCCTGTTCACCGATCCTTCCCTGGCCCGCAAGGCGAAGTTGCTGCAAGACCGGGGTCGGGTGCTGTTCGACGAGCTCTCCCGGCCCGAATTCGGCCCGGTGGCCGCTTGGTTCCGCTCCGGGCGCACCGTGGAAAGTGAAATCAGTGGTCAGCGGGTGCGGGTGGCGGGCCTGGTGGCGCTTGGCACCTCCTTCGGCGCCGACGGCAACCTGCTCACCAGCCACGAAACCTACCTGCGCCTGTTGCCCAACACACCGCCCGGCAGCATTGAGGTGGGCCTGATCCGGCTTACGCCCGGCTCAGATCCGGTTGAAGTGGCGGCTCGGCTCAAACGGCGGCTGCCCGCCGACGTCACCGTGCTCACCAAGGACGGCTTCATTGCCTTTGAGCAGGATTACTGGCGCTCCAGCACCTCGATCGGCTTCATCTTCACCCTCGGCGCCGCCATGGGCTTTGTGGTGGGCTGCGTGATCGTCTACCAGATCCTCTATTCAGATGTGAGTGACCACCTGCCCGAATACGCCACCTTGATGGCCATGGGCTACCGGCTGACCAGCCTGCTTGGGGTGGTGGCGCGCGAGGGCCTGCTGCTGGCCACCTTCGGCTACCTGCCGGCCTACGCGGCCGGTCAGGGGCTCTACCTGGTGGTGCGCAACGCCACCCAGCTGCCGGTGACGATGGACACCACCAGGGCACTCACCGTTTTCATCATGATCCTGGTGATGTGTATGGGTTCGGCCCTGCTGGCCATGCGCAAGCTGGCCGATGCGGATCCGGCGGAGATCTTCTGATGGCCCCGATGCTGCGCCTCTGCGCTCTGAAGCATCACTTCGGCAGCGGCGCCATGCGTCGCCAGGTGCTTATTGATATCAGTCTCAGCGTTGAGGCCGGGGAGGTGGTCCTGCTGACGGGGCCCTCCGGCTGCGGCAAGACCACCCTGCTGACCTTGATCGGTGCCCTGCGCCAGGTTCAGGAGGGTTCGGTGCAGGTGTTCGGCGAGGAGTTGCGGGGCGCCAGCGCTGCCGTCAGGCTGCGCCTGCGCCGTCGCATCGGCATGATCATCCAGGGTCACAACCTGCTGCGCTGCCTGAGCGCCGAGCAGAACGTGCAGATGGGCGCCGACCTACTTGAGGGCCTCAGCTATCGGGCCCGGCGCGACCGCTCCCGCGAATGGCTGCGCGCCGTCGGCCTCCAGGACCACCTGGACAAATTGCCCCACGACCTCTCCGGGGGCCAGAAGCAGCGGGTTGCCATCGCCCGGGCCCTGGCGGCCAGGCCCCAGCTGCTGCTGGCGGATGAACCGACTGCCTCGCTCGATTCCCGCACCGGCCGCGAGGTGGTGGAGCTGCTCAAGGGCCTGGCCAAGGACCAGGGCTGCGGCGTGCTGATGGTCACCCACGATCCCCGCATTCTCGATGTGGCCGACCGCCTGGTGCAGATGGAGGATGGCCGGCTCAGCCAGGGGGCCTATGCGATTGATTAGGATTGTGAACTGACCCACCCCAGGTTGCCTCCCGCATGTCCAAGCGCAGAAATCTCAAGAAGGAAAAGCAGGAGCGCAACCGCGCCTACGCCCGCAAGTTCAAGAAGCGCAAGCTGCGCAACGACGGCCGGGGCGAGGGCGCCGGTAATGGCGTGACCGGCACCGCCAACAACGGTGGCGCCGCTGATTGATCAGCGCCTCTAGCGCCTTGCTTGGGGGATCCGCAGGGATCCCTTTTTTCTTGTTCAGCCCTCCAGGCGACCCATGTTCCTGAGCGTCGTCATCCCCACCTACAACCGGCTGCCGATCCTGCGCAAGTGTCTGCTGGCCCTGGAAGATCAGCAGCTGGCCGCCCCAATCAGCGGCTATGAGGTGGTGTTGGTGGACGACGGCTCCACCGATGCCACCTTGGGCTGGCTGGCTGAGCACGCAGCCGAGCTGCCCCACCTACGGCTGATCAGGCAGGAGCATGGGGGCCCCGCTGCAGCCCGCAACCGGGGGGTGCAAGGGGCAAGGGGCGATGTGATTGTCTTCATCGACAGCGATCTGGTGGTCACCCCCAGCTTCCTGAGTTGCCATGCCCAGGCCCTGCAACGCCACTGGAGCCGGCCCGGTCATCGCCCCTGCTTCACCTACGGCGCAGTGATCAACACGGCCAACTTTGACCATCCCACCGGCGAGCCCCACAAGCTGCGCGATCTCTCCTTCGCCTATTTCGCCACGGGCAACGTGGCCATTGAGCGCCAGCTGCTGGAGCGGGCGGGCCTGTTCGACACCCGCTTCCGGCTCTACGGCTGGGAAGACCTCGAACTCGGTGAACGGCTGCGCCGGCTGGGCGTTGTGCTGGTGCGCTGCCCCGAGGCGGTGGGCTACCACTGGCATCCGGCCCTGCGGCTGGAGCAGATTCCCGATTTGATTCGGGTGGAGCGGGAGCGGGCGAAAATGGGCCTGGTGTTTTTCCTCAAGCACCCCACCCTGCGGGTGAGATTCATCGTCCAGTACACCTGGTTGCATCTGCTGCTCTGGGAGCTTCTCACCCTGGGGGGCCTGCTCAACGAGCGCAGTTTGAGGCCCCTGCTCGCCTGGCTTATCCGCGGCGGCCAGGCCGCCATGGCGATGGAATTGCTGCGACTGCCACTCAACCGCCTCGGGGTCAGGAGCCTGTTTGCTGAGGCCCGGATCCTCGCTGCCACCAAGGTTCAAAGCAGCCCGATTTGATAGGGTGATCAAGTTCCAATCACTCCGCACACCTGCGTGTTTCGGGTGATCCGAGCGAGTTCTCCCATCGGCGATCCGTGCCGGTTGGACAGCTTCGGATCCCTGGCAGGTGGAGGCAAACCCGAAACCCCCCACACCCCACCATGGCTGTCGTCACTCTCTCCGAAATGATGGAGGCGGGCGCCCACTTCGGGCACCAGACCCGTCGCTGGAACCCGAAGATGTCGCGCTACATCTATTGCGCGCGCAACGGCGTACACATCATCGATCTTGTGCAGACAGCCGTCTGCATGAACAACGCCTACAAATGGACCCGCAGCGCCGCCCGCAGTGGCAAACGCTTCCTGTTCGTCGGCACCAAGAAGCAGGCCTCCGAGGTGATCGCCATCGAGGCCACCCGCTGCGGAGCCTCCTACGTCAACCAGCGCTGGCTGGGCGGCATGCTCACCAATTGGACCACCATGCGGGCCCGCATCGACCGTCTCAAAGACCTGGAGCGGATGGAGAGCTCAGGCGCCATTGCCCTGCGCCCCAAGAAGGAAGCGGCCGTGCTGCGACGCGAGCTGGAGCGGCTCCAGAAATATCTCGGCGGCCTCAAAAACATGCGCCGCCTGCCCGACGTGGTGGTGCTGGTGGATCAGCGCCGGGAGACCAACGCCGTGCTCGAGGCGCGTAAATTGGATATTCCCCTGGTGTCGATGCTTGACACCAACTGCGACCCCGATCTCTGCGACGTGCCAATTCCCTGCAACGACGACGCCGTGCGCTCGGTGCAGCTGGTGCTCGGGCGGCTAGCTGATGCGATCAACGAAGGTCGTCAGGGTGCCCATGACCAGGGCCGTGAAGAGGAGGGCTGATCCCTCCAACCCCCTATCTATTTTTTCCGTTCCCCATCCCCCCATGGCTGAGATTTCGGCAAAGCTCGTCAAGGAACTGCGCGACCAAACCGGCGCAGGAATGATGGACTGCAAGAAGGCCCTCACGGAATGCTCCGGCGATACCTCCAAGGCCGTCGAATGGTTGCGCCAGAAAGGCATTGCCACCGCTGAGAAGAAGTCGGGTCGCGTTGCGGCCGAAGGTGCCATCGGCAGTTACATCCACACCGGCGCCCGCGTCGGTGTGCTGGTGGAGGTCAACTGCGAAACCGACTTCGTCGCCCGGGGCGAAGGCTTCCAGGAGCTGCTGCGCAATGTGGCCATGCAGATTGCCGCCTGCCCGAGCGTGGAATACGTGAGCGTGGACCAGATCCCCGCGGCGGTTTCCGATCGTGAGAAGGCCATTGAGATGGGCCGCGATGACCTGGCGGGCAAGCCAGACCAGATGAAGGTCAAGATCGTTGAGGGTCGCATTGGCAAACGACTCAAGGAACTGGCCCTGCTCGACCAACCCTTCATTAAGGACAGTTCCGTCACCGTGGCCGAAATGGTGAAGCAGGTGGCCGGCAAGGTGGGCGAAAACATCCAGGTGCGTCGCTTCAACCGCTTCACCCTTGGCGAGGGCATTGAGGTGGAGAAAGCTGATTTCGCCGCTGAGGTGGCAGCGATGTCCCAGGCCAGCTGAGCGGGCGCTCCTTGCTGGTTCTGGAGGCCGCAGCTCGCCAGCTCAAGGAGCTGGAGAGTCAGCTGCTGGCATCCAATCCGAAGCTGGAAAACCACCTGGCCCTCTACCTCCAGGTGCTGCGAGATGGCCTGCTGGCGGCGGTCCAGCAGGCCTGCTTCCATCTGGCAACCCAGGTCTACCCCGATCGCTACGGCGGCCTGGACCAGTCCAGCCGCCAGTTGCTGCACCGTCGGCTTGTCCAGCTGGTGCAACGCACCAACGGCCTGCTCAGCTTGGAGCGGGTCGTGGGTCACGCCGCCCAGATCGCCCGGCAGCAGCAACGGGAGCGGCGCAGCCAGCGGCGCCGGGTGCTCGACTCAATCGCCGAGTTCGGGGCCGAGCAGGAGGAAGGGCCAGAGAAAGCACCAGAGAAATGGCCCGAAGAAGGGCCAGAGGGCTCGGTCCACCTGGGTATGGCCTTGCCGATAGCCTCAGATTTCCTTACCCCCCGGGGTGAGCGCCCCCAGTCAGCTGGGCCCGCCGAATCCGATGGGGAGGGCGATGGCGATAGCGATGGAGATAGGGATGGCGATGGGGAAAGCGATCGGCATGGCGGTCAGGATTCCATGCTTTCGGTTTTGGCCGAGGCCTTCCAGGATTGGCAGGGCAAGGTCTCTCCCTCATCTCCAAGCCCATGGGATGGGGAGGGGCTGCCAACCACCCCAGATCAGCTTTTGGCCTGGATCGGTGGTTTCGAGCTGGCCCTCAGTCGTCGCCTTCGCAACCTCTCCCATGCCCTCAATGGGGAGCTGCTGCGGCTTGGCATCAGCCGCACCGTGGTGCCGTTGAACCTGCTGGATGCTGCTCTCGCCGGTGAGCTTGAGCTGGTGGAAGCTCCAGCCAACCTGTTGCGCTTGCCGCTGCCCCTGGGAATGGAACCCGACCTCGGTCGCATTGAGGCCATGGCGGTTTTGCTGCGGCCGGCGGATCTCGAACTCGAGCTCGCCAAACTGCGCACCTGCCGCACCCGGATCCAGCAGCATGTCCAGGAGGTGCGCAGAATGGCTCAGCACTATCGCCGCATCCAGCGGCGCGTTCAGGCGCTCGAGGCGGAACAGTTGTGGCTGCAGGACATCAACCCAGCCCCGCCAGCGCCGAGCCTGCCGCCCTAGAGCCCTGGCTGCAGCCCCTGCAGCAGGCGTTGGGGCTGGAGGCCGCCCGGGGCTTTGCCAACCTCAAGGGGCGGCAGAGCTGCTTCAGTGCCTTCCTGGCCCAGCAGTTGCAGCAGGGGCCCCAGGGGCTGCCGGCGGCGGAGCTGGAGCGGGTGCTTGCCCTGCGCGAGGGTTTCCTCCGCTATGACGAGCTCTCCCTAGCCAGACGCCAGTCGCTGGTGCGCCAATGCCGGGAGCGCCTGCATGCCCTGCGCCAGGCCCATCGCCCCGTGCTGGCCGTGGCCCCACCCCGGTTGCGGCTGGTGCCAGCCTGCCAGCCAGCCGGCCAGCCAAGCGCTAAGGCTGGGGCCGTCAGGAATTTCAATGCTGATACCCCCCTCGCCGAGATCCCCGGGGTCGGCCCCAAGACGGCCAGCCGGCTGGCCCAGCTGGGCCTGCTGCTGGCACGCGACCTCCTTCACTACTACCCCCGCGACTACCTCGACTACGCCAATTTGGTGCGGATCGCTGGCCTGGAGCCCGGGCGCACCGCCACGATCGTGGCCACGGTGCGCCGCAGCCACGCCTTTGCCAGCCCCCGCAATCCCAACCTCTCGATTCTGGAGTTGCAACTTGTCGACTGCACCGGTCGTATCCGGGTCAGCCGTTTTTTTGCCGGCCAGCGTTTTTCGAGCCCCGGCTGGCTGAAAACCCAGCAGCGCCAGTATCCCCTCGGGGCCACCGTCGCCGTCAGTGGGCTGGTCAAGGAAACTGCCTACGGCCCGGCATTTCAGGATCCCCTGATCGAGGTGCTGGAGTCGGCCCAGGCGCCGGTGCGCTCAGGCGCCATCGGCCGGATGCTGCCCGTCTATGGACTCACTGAGGGCCTGGGGGCCGACCGTCTGCGCCAGGTGGTGGCAGCGGTGCTGCCCTTGCTGCGGGATTGGCCTGACCCCCTGCCGGAGTCGATCCGCCGCAGCCAGGGGCTCATAGGCCGTGCCGATGCCCTCACCCAGATCCATGCCCCGGCCAACCAGGAGCAGCTGCAGGCCAGCCGGCGCCGGTTGGTGTTTGACGAATTCCTGCTGCTCCAGCTCTCTCTGGCCCAGCGCCGCCACCAGCTCCGTCAGCGCCAGGCCCCACCCCTGCTGTTGCTGCCCGGTGGGGAGGGTTTGGTGGAGCGTTTCCTTGCCATCCTGCCCTTTGCGCTGACGCAGGCCCAGGAGCGGGTATTGGCCGAAATCCGGGCCGACCTGGCCCGCCCCCAGCCGATGGCCCGCCTGGTGCAGGGCGATGTGGGCAGCGGTAAGACCGTCGTCGCCCTGGCCTCCCTGCTCTGCGCCATCGAGGCCGGTTGTCAGGGGGCCCTGATGGCCCCGACCGAGGTGCTGGCCGAGCAGCACTACCGCAAGCTGGGTGAGTGGCTGCCCCAGCTCCATGTCAGCTCGGCCCTGCTCACCGGCTCAACCCCCGCCCCCCGGCGCCGGGCCCTGCTACAAGACCTGGCCAATGGCCAGCTGCAATTGCTGGTGGGTACCCACGCCCTGCTGGAAGACCCGGTGCAGTTCGACCGCCTGGGGCTGGTGGTGGTGGATGAACAGCATCGCTTTGGCGTCCGCCAGCGCAATCGTCTGCTGGCCAAGGGGCTCCAGCCCCACCTGCTGACGATGACGGCCACGCCGATCCCCCGCACCCTGGCCCTCTCGGTGCATGGCGACCTCGACGTCAGCCAGATCGATGGTCTGCCTCCCGGGCGCCAGCCGATCCGCACCCTCCTGCTCAAGGGCAGCCAGCGGCAGCGGGCCTATGGGTTGATCCGGGAACAGGTGGCCCTGGGCCAACGGGCCTATGTGGTGCTGCCCCTAGTGGAAGAATCGGAAAAACTCGACCTGCGCTCGGCCGTGGAGGTCTATCACCAGCTCAAGGAAGAGGTATTTACCGAATTGCGGGTCGGCCTCCTGCATGGTCGGCTCAACAGCGCCGACAAGCAGGCTGCCATCGCCGCCTTTGCCGCCGGTGACACCCAGGTGCTGGTGAGCACCACGGTGGTGGAGGTAGGTGTGGATGTTCCCGAGGCCAGCGTGATGCTGATCGACCATGCCGAGCGCTTCGGCCTGGCCCAGTTGCACCAGCTGCGTGGCCGGGTGGGCCGGGGGGCGGCCGCCTCCCACTGTCTGCTGATCAACGACAGCAGTAACCTGCTGGCCCGCCAGCGGCTGGAACTGCTGGTGCGCTCCAGCGACGGCTTTGAGATTGCCGAGATGGACCTGCGCCTGCGGGGGCCGGGCCAGGTGCTGGGAACCCGTCAGTCGGGCTTGCCCGATCTCGCCCTGGCCAGCCTCACCGACGATGGCGAGGTGCTGGAACGGGCCCGGGCCGTGGCCCAGGAAATCACCCAGGCCGATCCCAACCTGCAGGCCCATCCGGGTCTGGTCCAGGCCCTGGCCGAGCAACGGCGCCGTCAGATGGACCAGGCCGCCCGCCTCAATTGACCGCCCAATCGACCGCCATGCCCCTGCGTCCCTGGAGCCCGATTCCGATCCACGACTGCGGTGAGCCGCTGCAGCCCATAGCTGGGGCCCTGTGGCGGCTGGAACCCCATCCCTACCTGGCCCTGGGGGCGCCCTACGGCTCCGATGGCAATCCCTTTTTGCTGCGCAGCGGGGTGGTGGATCGGTTGCTCCTGGCGCAGCAGGCCCTGCAGCTGGACCACCCAGAACTGCGCCTAGCCATCTTTGATGGCTGGCGACCCCTGGCAGTGCAGCGCTTTATGGTGCGCCACGCCCTGGTGGGTGAATGCCGCCGCCTCGGCGTTGATCCCGATGCCGATTCGCCAGAGCGGGCCCTTGTGGCCACTGAAGTGGGGCGTTTCTGGGCTCCCCCGAGTGGGGATCCCGCCACGCCGCCCCCCCACAGCACTGGAGCGGCGGTGGACCTCACCCTGGCCGATGGCAGCGGAGCGCCCCTGCCCATGGGTGGCGACATCGATGCAATCGGGCCAATATCAGAGCCAGCCTTCCATGCCGCGGCAGCCCGGCTAGATCCGGGCGGGGAGGCGGCTCGCTGGCACCGGCACCGGCACTGGCTGGCCGAGGCGATGGCTGCAGGGGGCTTTGTCCAGCATCCCAACGAGTGGTGGCACTTCAGCTGGGGAGACCAGCTGTGGGCCTGGCGCAGTGGTGCCAGCCAGGCCCGCTACGGCCGGGTGGACAAAGAGGAGGGGGCGGAACTTTGAAGCCCGGCAGCTAACCAGGTCTCAACGGCCGGGCGGCCACTCTCGGTTACGAAATCACCCAGGCTGCTGCGCCCGCCGGCCCCTTGCCAGGCCTGCAGTAGGGGCTCCAGGGTGACCTCCAGATCGGCCAGCGCCATTTTTTCAAGGTAGGGCTCCGCCAGACGGCTGAGGTTGGGGGTGCCACCGAGCCACAGTTGGTATTGGTCGACTCCGCTGCCCACCAGGCCGATCTCGGCCATGTATGGGCGGGCACAGCCATTGGGGCAGCCGGTCATGCGCACTAGCACCGACTTGGAGATGCCATTGCGCTGCAGCAGGGTGTCGAGTCGCTCCAGCACCGCTGGAAGAATCCGCTCTGCCTCGGTCACTGCCAGGCCGCAGAGGGGCAGAGCAGGACAGGCTAGGGCGTGACGCGCCAGGGGGGCGGTCTGTTCAGGAGCTTCGTAACCCAGAGCCGCCAGGGCCTCGCGCACGCTTGAGCGCTGGGCCGTGCCGATGTTGCAGAGCAGCACGTCCTGGTTTGGGGTGAGCCGCACCTCGAGTTTGTAGGTGGCCACCAGCTGGCGCAGGCCGGCTTTGAGCTCGCCGGCCAGCCGCCCGCTGAGTACCGGCAAGCCGACAAACCAAAGGCCCTTGGACTGGCGGTGCCAGCCGAGGTAATCCTCGAGCTTGCCCTTGGGCTCAGGCCGCAGGGCCTTGATCGGATGGCCGAAATAGCTGGCCTGGAGCTCCTGCTTGAACCAGGCCACGCCACGGTCGTGGATCAGATACTTCATCCGGGCATGGCGCCGCTGCTCCCGGTCACCGTGGTCGCGCTGCAGGGCCAGGATCGACTGCACCAGATCGAGCAGATGTTCGCTGGCTACGTAGCCGAGGGGGTCGGCCGTGCGGGCGAAGGTTTCCTCCTTGTTGTGGGTGCGGCCCATGCCACCGCCCACGTAGACGTTGCAGCCCTTGGCTCTGCCTTGGGGATC
>NZ_JAGQCQ010000051.1:0-15333 GCF_024346275.1 Cyanobium sp. BA20m-p-22 | reverse complement strand
GACCGTGATTCAGCAGAAAGCTCCATTGCAGGTCACCGATTTCGTCCCAGCGGCCACCCACGTAGGTGCGGTGACCCAAACTGGCAATACCCGCCGGGCCCTCGGCCGGCCGCCGCAGCCGCCGCAGCAGATCGGCCAGCAGACCAGTCACCAGGCCGTTGTGGTGGGTCCCCATCAGCTGCTGAACCCAAGGAATTTATGTTTTAACACCATGAACGAGATAGATCGACTGCTGAGCCATCTCGACTTGGTTGCCGCGGATGCCAACCGGGATGAACCTACCTCGCTCGATCCAGACGCCATCTCGGCGCTCTGCGAGCAGCTGGCAAACAGCCTGCTGGGGATTGGCGCCACCGGTCCAGCTGCCCGCTGGCGCACCCTCTCGATAGTGGGCCCCAGCCCCAGCCAGCTAGCCCCTGCCCTTGACCACACTCGCCACGAATTGCGGGCTTTTGGCCTGAGTTCGCCCAGCGAGCCTGCAGAGCAGGATCTGCTGACAGCCGCCCATCGGGCACTGGCGGGGGAGGCAGCGCTTCCCCAGGCAGGGTTGGTGGCGGATTGGGCCCGCAGCCTCTTGGCAGCTGGGGATGGTGCCGCCGCCCTTGCCCTGCTGGAGCGCCAGGCCATATGCAGTGAGCTGCGCCCGGAGCACTGCAATGCGGTCGCGTCGCTGCTGCTGCAGCTGGGGCAGGCATGGGAGGCCGAACGCTGGCTCTGCACCAGCCTCACCCACAACCGCCGTCAGCCCCGGCCCTGGTTTCAGCTGGCAAGGCTTTTGCTGGATCAGGGCGTTTTGGACGAGGCGCTTGAAGCGGTGCAGCAGGGCCTGAGTATCGATGCAGAGAGCGACTGGGGACGCAATCTGCGCGCCCGGATCCTGCTGACAGGGGGAAGCTGGCGCAGCTACGACAGCCTGGTTGCCAACGCCGACGCCCTGCCAGCCAAGCAGCCAGCCCAGCTGGAACTGCAGCGGCAGCGCGGGCGCTGGGCCCGTGGCGGTTTCGGCTCAGGTTCGCCGCTGTCACTCCCTTTGCCACAGCGGCTGGAGCTGCGGCGCCTGCTGCCGGCGGAGGGTCTGGTGGTGTTGCTGCACGGTCACCATGCCGATCCGCTCTGCTGGCTGCTGGAGCAGGGCGTGCTGCGCGAGGGGATGGCGGTGCAGCCCCTGGCCAGTCGCGAACCCCTGCTGATGGCCGAAAGGCTTGCTGCTGCAGGCTTTAGTGCCCGCAGCGAGCAGCCTGCCGCCCTGATGAAACAGCTGGCCGCCGAGGCTGGGGAGCCCGTGGAACTGATGGTGCTGCAACGGCCCTGGAGTGCCAGCCTGCCGATCAGCCTCGGCGGCCTGCTGCCAAGGGTGAAGCGCCTGCTCACCCCAGCCGGCCTGCTGACTCCGCCGCAGTTCGCCCCCCTGGCGGCATGGCAGGGCTGGCAACTGCTCGAGCAGCGCTCGAACACAGATCCTGCATAAAAAGTGCGAGCTGGATTCCGCCGAGCCAAAAGCTATGCGCTCTACGCATTAACCCCCGGGAATCAGTAGCCATAGCTACTGGAGAAGAAAAGCTGGGACGGCTAAAAAAGCCATGCGGACATAGGGATTGCTTATGGTTGCATGTTTGAGCTGATTTCGACTGCTTGGGGCATTATAGTGTTGATGATAGATTTGCGTCGACTTTGGAGGTCTAATTAATGTCTTTTATCGCCCCTCCACCGAGCACCATTTGGGATCAAGGCAGTAATACTCCGTCCAGCGTTACAACCTGGACAGGCAACCCTAGCCAGGTTGACGGCAGTATGCCAGTGCAGGTCGGCGGCGTAGGTAATACCTGGACAACCACCGATGTTCCGGCCGGCTCCACGAACCAGGTGGTTTTGAGTGGCCAAAACAACATCCTCAACGTAGGCACAGGTTCACAGGAAATCCAATCCATCGGCCAGGGCAACCAGATCGAAGCTGTCCAGGTGCTCGGCGATGGCACCAAAATCATCAGCACTGGTTCCTTCGGCACCGGCTTCGAATCACCTCCGCCTCCCGCTGTAAACGCAACTGCCACAACAACCGGCGATGTCATTGGCCAAACCTCCACCATCAACGAGATGGCAGGGGGGATGACTCCGGGTAGCGGCTTCTACTCCTATGCCACTGGCGGCACCGGCAACGACCTGCTCTACGGCAGCAGCCAAAGCGATTTCTTCCGCGGTGGCATGGGCAATGACACGATCTTCGCCTACGCCGGCAACGACATCGTTCGAGGAGGTGCCGGTTCAGACCAGATGACCCTGGGCATTGGTAATGACACCATTTACTACACCTTTGACCAGCTTCAAAGTGGCGATATTGATATCGTAACTGACTTCAATAATCCCACGGGCGATGTTGATAAACTTGCCATCCAGGCCAACCGGGTGGGTGGTTCTGGTAATTTCGGTAGTTTCGGAGGCTTTGGTACCAACTCCCTTAGCATTACTGATTCAGATGGCAGCGTCACCACGGTGGTAGCCCAAACAGGATATCAATGGAAAACTGCCGACATTTTCTTTGTGGTTTGACCTGAGCCAGGTCCTGTCTTGATCCTTTCACTGGCATCAAGCTGGTATCAAATTGAACTGAGATTGCCTGCTTGCGCTTGCGGCTTACCGCTCCAGCTCAGCTTCAAACTCATCGATGCCAGCACCGCCATTCACACCATCCGTCTGGCTGAGCAGGCAAGTGGTGGTTTTGCGGTGTTGCCCCTTAACGCCGAACCGCTCACCGTTGAAGCCCATCTGGCTGATTTGCCTGCCAATGGCGCCCAGCTCTGCTGGCGGCAGATCTCACCGCGGCTGGCCAAGCTGGCCATGGCTCGACAGCTCTGCGCAGAGGATCCCGCCACCCTGTTCACGGATGCTCTTGCGCTGCTTCACCAGCTCGAGCAACTAACTCCGGAGCGGGCGCTTGATCGCCCCTGGCATCGCTATGCAGCCTGGTTGGCCGATCGTCCAACTCCGCTGCGGGCAGCCGGCTGGCTGGAGGGTCGCCCGCTTGCCGATGGCAACTTTCAGCCCCCGCCCAGCCAGGCCTCGATCGCTCGTATCCGCGCCCTGAGGGCCCTGCTGCTGGAGCAGCCCCGGCCCCAGCGGCGGCTCAGCCTGGTGCTGCCGATTTATGGCGAAGAGGCCGTCACCCTGCGCTGCCTGGCCAGCTTGCTGCAGGAGCAACTGCGCGCGCCGGCGCCCACTGCAGAGCTCGAGATTCTCTGCATCGATGACGCCTCCCCAGCTGGCTCCCTCGACCAGCTCGCCGCCCTGGTGGCCGAATGCGGCGATGGCCTGTTGCAGCTGGTGCGTCAACCCGAAAACCTCGGTTATCTGCGCAGCTGCAACCACGGTGCCAGCTTCGCCACGGGTGAACTGATCTGCTTCCTCAACAACGACACCGTTGTCACACCCGGCTGGCTCAGCGAACTGATCAGAACCCTGGAGGGGTTCTCCGACGCCGGACTGGTGGGGCCCATGTTTCTCTACCCCGACGGCCGCCTCCAGGAGGCTGGTGGCATTGTCTGGCGCGATGGCAATGCCTGGAACTATGGCCGTGACGCCGCCGCCGACGATCCGGCCTATGGCTTCTGCCGCGACGTCGATTACATCTCCGGAGCCTGCCTGCTGATGCGCACGGAGTTGTTTCGCCGCATTGGTGGCTTTGACAACCGCTACGCCCCGGCCTATTACGAAGACACCGACCTGGCGATGGCGGTGCGAGATCTCGGCTATCGGGTGTTGATGCAGCCCCTCGCCAAAGTAATCCACTACGAGGGTATCTCCAGCGGCCGCGACCACGACAGTGGCCCCAAGCGCTTTCAAGAGCGCAACGCCCGGCTGTTCTGCAGCAAGTGGCAGCATCAGCTGGAGAGCCATGTCGACAGCGGCACCGCCGTTTGGCACGAACGCAATCGCACTCGGGTGGGTCGCATATTGGTCATGGAGGCCAGCCTGCCCACCCCCGACCGCGATGCCGGCTCCCTGTACATCTTCAACCTGCTCAACGATCTGCTCGCCCTGGGCTGGGATGTCAGCTACCTCCCGGCCGACAACCTCCTCTGGCAACCCGACTACGCCATCCCCCTGCAAAGGCTCGGTGTGGAGGTACTCGTGCACCCCTGGGTGGCGTCGGTAGACCAGCTGCTAGAGCAGCGCGACGATCACTACGAAGTGATCCTGATCGCCCGACCCGAGGTGGCCGACCGCTGGCTTGAAGCGATCAAGACCCACGCACCCCTGGCCCGCCTCCTCTACTACACCCACGATCTACACCACCTGCGCATGGAGCGGCAGCGCGCCATCGAGCCCGAGGCCGTCAGCTCCGAGGCAATTGAGCGCATGCGCCGCTGTGAGCAGCGCATCCTTGATGTGGTGGATGGGGTGCTCTATCTCAGCGACGACGAACAGCGCCAGGCCGTGGAGCGCCTGCGCCCCCGCGCCACCGGTTTCGTGCTTCCGCCCCGGGTGCGCCGCGAGGCCCAACCCCAGCCCCAGGCCTTTCATGGCCGTCAGGGGGTGGTGTTCCTGGGCGGGTTCGCCCATCCCCCCAACACCGATGCCGTGCTCTGGTATGTGCATGAGGTGCTGCCTCTACTGCGGCAGCAGGCCGATACCGCCGCCGTGCCACACCTGCACGTGGTGGGTGCCAACCCGCCGCCGGCAATCCTGGCCCTCGCTGGTGATGGGGTGACGGTGCACGGCTACGTGGCAAACCTGGCACCCCTGCTCGGCCGCCTGCGCCTCGGTATCGCGCCGCTGCGCTTTGGTGCTGGTGTTAAGGGCAAGATGCTCACCACCATGGCGGCCGGTCTGCCGCTGGTGGCCACCAGCGTGGCCGCCGAGGGGCTGGGCTTGCGCGATGGACTCACCGTGCGCCTGGCCGATGATCCAAAGACTTTCGCCGCTGCCGTGATCGCCCTCCACTCCTCCGCCGAGCTCTGGCAGCGCCAGGTGGAGGCGGCCAGCGCCCATCTCGAGGCCGGCTGGGGCGCCAGCGTGGTGCGCGAGCGGCTGGCCCAAGCGCTCCAGGGCGTGGGTTTGCCGGTGGCCACCGTGGCAATGCCCCTGCCCGAGGAGCACTGGCCGCTGCCCCTCGGCGCCGGGCCCGAAGGCCTTCTTGCCTCCTACAACATCCGATGAACGCTGCCGCGCCGGGCGTGTGGATCCCGCTCAACCAGCTCCTTGCCCTGCCCCTGGCGGCCGAGCCCCTTGCCAGCCTCTGGCGTGAGCTGCTCCGAGCACTGCCCGCCGAGGCAAGCCGCGAACGCCTGGCCTTGGAGCAGGCGCTTCAGGCCCATGAGCTGCGCCGACTTGAAGCCCGCTTTGACGCCGGCGAGCTCGAGGCGGGCTTCAGCCTGCTGGACGGGCTCGCCCCCGAGATCGAGCCAGAGCTACTGGCCGAGCTACTCAGCCGCCTGATGCCCAAGCTGCACCACGCCCTGGTGGAGCTGGCCGGCCCCAATCCGGCGCCTGAGGTGGCGGCCGATCCGCGCCGGGCCGAATGCCTCTGGCTGGCTGATCAGTGGATGCGCCGGCTGGAGGCGCTGCCTGGCTTGGCCTCCGAACTTCGCCTCTTGATGGCTGAACACCTGTGTCGCTACGCCGTGGTCGCCTGGTTGGCCCAGCCCCCCGCCGTAGCCCGTTGGCGCACGCTCGATCTTCTGCAGCGGCTGGTGATGCTGCTGCCTGAGGCGCGCTCCTGGGCCGTGCCCGCTATTCGCGACCGGCTGCTCCAGGCGGTGCAGGAACTGCAACAAGACGATGGGATCGCTGATCCCCAACATCTGGCTGCGCTGCTGCAGGCCTGTGCGGCCATGGAACACGATCCCTGTCTGCCCCAGCAGGCCCGCGAGGCTCTGCAACTCGCCGTGTTTCGGGGCCGTGCCGCAATCGACGTTTGGCAAAACCTGGAGCAGCTCAGCCCTCCAGCGCAATGATCGCCTGCTGGAGTTGCAGCAGCGCACATGCCTGCAGTTCCCGCTCCAGCCGCCCTTGCTCAATGCCCTCGCGGCCAGCCTGCATCAATGCCAGAGCCACCTGCTGGCGCAGCACTTCCCCCTGCAGGCCAGGGGTGATCAGGCTCAAGTGCTCTCTGGCTTGATCGAGCCACTCATCGCCCGTCGTCATCGCTTCACCTGGAAGGCCTGCGCAGCCACTCTGGCCAGAAAGGGATTGAGCCGGTGTTCGCCGCGATGGCCGGTATGTCCGCAACAGAGATCAATCAGGCTGCCCACATCGATTCCAACGCCGCCACGCGCCTGGATCGCTCCCACATAGATCTTGCCCAGCAGCCCGCCACCCACCAGCACCAACTGCCCTGGCTCCACATGGCCGTCGATCCAATTCAGCACCTGCTGATACACCATCGGGTAATGGGCATCGGGGCGGAGCGTCGCACTCCAATGGGGATCCTCACCCGGCAACGCCACGAGGTCTACGCCTACGCCCCGCAACATCGGCGGCAGAGCTGTGCCAATCACGGCCCTCACTTGATTGAAGGGCGAACGGCTGAAGGCCCCGTGCAGCAGCAGCTGCAGATGCAGATGCCAGCCTCCTGACCACACCCTCTCCGGGGAGGCCTCCAGGTGTGCAGCCACCTTGAGGCTCTGCTCCGGACCCGCAAGGCACTGCCACAGATCTGGAATGCCCACCACATTGGCCTGCTGTAGGACCTGCTGGAAGCGCACCAAGAGGTCGCGCTGCGAATCCCGTGAGAGATGGCCGCCTGCGGCCTCGAGGGCAGGATCGCACCGATCGCCATTGCGGGTTGCGCCCTCCAGATCACTGGTTTGCCCCGCCAGAAATCGGCCTTCTCCATCGCCGAGCCGGATCAATCCAAACCCCCACCCCTCCCGTAGGGCGGTGCTGATGCGATCCACCAGATCATCCAAACGGGATGGATCCGCTACCTCCGGGCTGTCCCAGCTTTGAAAGGGCCGTCGCAGGCTGGGTTCCAGTTGGCTGTAAAGCCAGCCAGCTGCGGTGTAGTCCCGTGCGACTGCGTTCCCCCTGTCCGCCAGCATCCGTGAAGCCAGCACCGCGGCGGCGGCGGGATCGCCCTGGCGCCCCTGCAGCAGCGACAGGCCCTGCTGGGAAAACTCCGGCAACAGCAGCGAGAGCTGCTGCGCTTCCAGACGGGAACTGAGCAGGCTGGCCAGCAGCTGACGGTTGCTGGCGTCGAGCTGCCCTGCTGCGTCAAGCAGGGTCAGGGCTGTTTCCTGCAGAATATCAAGCTTTTCGCCACGGGCGATCTTGAGCCGCAGGCCATGCAGCCGCACCCAGAGATCGTTCGCAGGCAAGCGTGCCAGCCGCTCGCCTGCAGCATCGAGATGGGCGCTTTCGCGGCTCAGGCAGGCAGCAAGGCAAAGCTCGAAGACACGCCTCTGGCTCTCCCCAGCTTCGGCCAGGCCCCGCTGCATGAAGGCCTTCAGTGCCCTACCCGGATCAGAGGAATGCCAAACAACCGCGACCAGATCTTCTGCTTCTTGCTCCGTCTGAGTGCTGGTGAAAGGCTCAAAGTGTGGAGCCAGCAAGCGCTCGATCGCTTCGATTGTAGCCACCGAATTACGGCATTCGAACGGCTGGTCTCGCTGCTCATCAGCGGCGCTGCCTCTGCTGTCGCCCTTGCCGGGGTCTCCGTCAGTGGCATGTAGGAGCAGTCCCGTCGGCAGCACCGCCAGCTGGTTTGCCCCCTCGCACTGGGCACAGTGCCAGTTGCCAACCGCCTCCCCATGGGGGCCTGCCACCAGGCAGAGGCCGGGGATCTGGGGATAAAACCAGCCGATCTTGTGTTGAATCGTGCCTTCGTAGGTGATGTAAAAGCTGGCCTCGGCCACCCGGGGGAGATATGCCTCGAATGACAGACCATGCAACGATTCGAGATCTATACCGGGGCAAGCCGCCTGGATACTGGAGATCCGAGCGGCTATCGCTTCGCTGCGCGCCAGGCTGGTTTGATCATGGCGATTGTTGTGCTGAAAGGTGAAGCCATCGAGGCAGATCCTCAGCGTTGGCCAGCGCTGCTGCAGCTTACGGATGAGTTCAGACAGCAGGGATTCTTCTTGGAGCAGCTCCCGTCGCCCTGGCCCCCGCACCCCCAAAAGCAGCAGGGGTGCTTTTGGGGGTGCGTTTGCCTCGGCCACTGGCGGCGCCCCCAGGCCGGCCAGCACGGTGCTCCGAGCTGCCGCACTGACCCACATCGCCCCAACATGAACACTGGGGCGCTGCTGCAAAACATCAAGGGGCAATAGCTCAACCCCCTCCAGGCTGGATAGATCGAGAATGCTGTCGCTGTCTTGCACAACCACCAGTCGCTCACCGCGCTGCCGAGCCCGGTTCAGCAGGTGCAGCAGCGGATCCAGCTCGTTCCAGAGGAAGTGGGCGAAGTTAGGGTCCCCGATCCGCAGCACCGGCGCATTGTTTGACCAGGGGATAGTCGGGGGCGTTTCGATCAGGGGCTCAAGGCGGCTCCGCATCAGGCTGAAGCCACTGCCACAGCTATCAGAAATGAGCGTAAAGATGGCGCCATCGCAACAACGATGCAGCTCAAGATGGTTGCGGCCAGCCGTGGTGCGGCAGCAATGAAATGAATATTCAGTGCCCTCGATGTCGACGCGAAAAGGAAGCTGGTCGACGATCAATTGTTGGTAGCGCCTCAGGCTGCGATCCAGCACCCAGGTGTCCAGGTCGTGCAAGCTTTCGGCCTGAACCGTCATCCGCGTGTCGTCTGCGGGCTCTGGGTCAGACCGGTTCATGTTGATTCCCTGCTCCCGCAGCTGATCACACAGCCATGCCACGGCCTGTTGCTCCCATTCAGGGCGCAAGCGATAGCTCCCCCGAGGAGCAGCCTCCAGATCCTCACAGCCCTCGGCGGGAAACCAGAGCGGCGCGGTTTCACCCATGCCACCCCATGGATGGGAACCGCCGCAGTTGCGCTTGCTATTGGAGTGCACGATGCCTGGAATCGACTCCTGAAACCAGCCGATCTTGTGTTGCACCGTGCCCTGGTGCATGAAATAAACATCCGCGTACTGCAGCAGATGCAGCGCCTCCAGCAGGGGGCGACCAGCGCACACCAGTAGTTCTGGCTTAAGTGCAGCTGCATTCAGCGCCGCTTCCAGCTGGCGGATCTGTTCCACCTCGGCGCCGATCACCTCCCCCATCGGGCAGAGATAGGGGGCCACCACCGTGGCGCTGGAGGCGCCGCTGGGCAGGGAGAAACCATCGATCAGCAGCAGCGGCAGCGGCCCTTGCCGCGCCAGGGCCACTAGCCAAGCCGCCAGCAGCTCGTTGAGGCCCTCCGCCACCGCTCCGCGGGCCTTCACGCTCACCGCAAGCACCCAGCCGCCGCCAGCTTTCCAGGCCTGCAGCCGTTGCTCCAGCTGCCGCGCCGTGCTGCTCTGATGCGCGGCGGCATACTCGAGCAGCCGCCGCCGCAGGTCCCGACTGATGCGTTCCGGCCGCTGGCTCAGGGGCAATTCAAACCAGGCGCCGCCCTTCGCCCCAGCCCCCTCCTGCCACAGCACCGCCGGAAACAGTTCCCGCAGCGGCCCGAAGGCCTCCGGACCCTCCTGCAGCACCGGCCCGAGGGCGGCCCCGTCCACCTGGTCGAGGCAGGTGAGGCCATTTAGCAGCTGGTGGGCGAAATTTGGATGACCCTCGAGCCACAACCGCCGCCGCCGCTGGGGTGCCATCCCATCAGCCACGGCTGCTGCCTCCTCCAGCTGGGCAGCGAGCCGCTCCAGCCCCAGGGCATACCAACTTGCCGGCGCCACCGAAACCGGCGCGTGCAGCCACTCCTCCTCCTTGAGCAGATACACCGCCTCCAGCTCGTGACCATTGCTCACGAGCCCGGCAAACACCAGCGCCTGCCGGCCCTCCCCATCCCGCAGCAGATAGGCCAGGTGGTTGCCCACACGCAGGCTCAGCCGCGTCTCCAGCAGCTGGTCGTCCCAGGGGGAGGGAAAGCGCAGCCGATCGGCCTGGAAGGCCTCACCCTGCCAGCTACTGGCCCAGCAGCGCCGGTCGTGCCGCTGCCGCCAGGTCTGCCAGCGGCGCCCGAACTCTGCCCAGCGGCCCGGCAGGCCGGTCGTCACAAGGCGGTCCAAAGCTCGAGCGCTTCAGCCAGCACCCCTTGGCGGCAGCGGCGGGCCAGCACCGGATCGATCGACGCCTGCGGCAGCAGCCCCCGGTTGTGTATCTGGTAACTGCGGCCCGGCGGCAGCCCCTCAATATCCAGGTCCAAAAAGGCCAAACAGCGCCGCAGCACCGCATCGGGGCGGAGGGCCAGATCCTCGAAGCGCAGCAGCAGCAGCTGGGAGGCCGGCCACACCGCCAGCCAGCGCCGCAGCTGCTGGTCGTAGAGGCTGCCGCTTAGGGCATTGGGCCGAAACCAACCCAGCCCGGCCAATTCCTCTGGCCCCATCGCCTCAAGCCGCTCGGCCTCCTCCCTCAGCAGCGCCTCGCTGTCGCCCTGCAGGCCGATCAAGCAGCGCATGTGGCGGATCCAGCTCAGGGCCCGGTCAAGGGGTTCGCGTAGCAGCACGATCAGCCGCGTCTCGGGCATCAGGGCGTGCATGCGCTGCGGGGCCTGCGGATGCTGCAGATAATCCGGCGTGGCTTCGAGCCGCAGCAGCCCGGGGCTGCGCAGGGGAGGGAACTGGGAGCGATACCAAACCTCCCCCAGCTCCCAGTGGTTGTCAAAGAAATGCAATTCCTTGAGCGGATGCAGCCACACCCTTGGATGGCCCGCCAGATAGGCCGCCAAAGAGGTGGTGCCAGATTTCGGCGCCCCCAGGATCACCACCTCCGGCAAGCCACCGGCGGCGGCGGCGGCGCTGCCCAGCGGCGCCAGCCGCTGCGGCGGCAGGCCCTGGCGCGCAGCCTGGCGATTGAGCGCCAGGGCCGCCGCCCTGTCCTCCTCACGCAGCCAGTGGGCAAGCAGGCCGTGGGCCAGGGGATGGGGCGCCGCCGCTTCAATCAGCTGCCGCAGCTGCGGCAGCAAAGCTCGGCGTAGGGGCTCCCCAACCTGGAGGTAATACAGGCCCCGCAGGCTGCTGCTGTCGGTGGGATCAAGCTCCAGTACCCGCAGGTAGGCAGTCGCGGCCGCTTCGGGCTGGCCGGCGATGCGTGCCGCTGCCGCGGTGTCAAGCCAGCTGGCTTTTGCAATCGCCATGGCTCAATTTTATGTGGGTGAGCTAGTGCAGGCAGCCAGGGCGCGCAGCGCCGTCGCCACCCGCTCCGGATCCAGCACGATCGGCTCGCAGATAGGTGCCTCAAACAGCAGCTGGCTGTATAGATCCGGCGGCGTGGCTGGCTGCAGGCAGCGCACCAGCTGCAGGCCCCCCCAGCTGGCCAGGGCATGGCCATAGGGCGGGGCGTACCGGGGTTGATGCAGCTCCAACACCTGCGTGCCCGGCCGGGCGAAGGCCAGCCCGGCCAGCGCCGCCCCGTGGGCCAGCACCAGCAGTTCGGCGTCAGCGATGTGGGCAGCCTGCTCCGTCAGCGGCAGGCCCTCCAGCACGAGCGGCTCCAGCCCCAGCCCCTGTTGCTCCAGGTGCGCCAGCAGCTCCGCCTCACCAAACACGGGCCGGCGGGCCGAGGGGCCGCGCACCAGCCAAAGGCGTCGACCCTTGCCCTGGCGGCGGTGACCCCGCTGCTCCGGCTGCAGATAGCGGCGGCGCAGCCAGGCGCGCGCGCGCCGCGAGGGCCAGCCAAGGGGGTGCAACGGCGGCGGAATCAGCAGCAGCTTCGCCTTCAGATCGGGATGCTGATGGGCATCGATCAGCCGCTCGGGCGGGATGCCTAGGTCGTCCACCAGGCTGCGGCGCACCCGCTCACTGCCGCCGCCGTTGTGCCAAAGGTGCCAGTGCTCTGGCCAGCCCGAATCCGCGCCGGCTCCGCTCCGGGCCAGTGCCAGGCCCAGCCTTGGCAAGCTGTCCAGTAGCCAGTGGTAGTGGATCTCGGCCGAGAGATCGGCCACCGCCAGCACCGTGCCATCCACCGTCAGGGGAGGCCCTACTGGCGCCGGCTCGCAGCGGTGGGGGGGGCTGGGACACGCAGGCCATGGCTGGGGATAGCGGCGACTCAGCAGGGGCCGGGGTTGGCCCTCTCCGTCAGCCACGGCCAGCCCATGGGTGGTGCCCCAGGGGTTGGAGTTCGGCGACCGCAACCAGATCCGCCCATGCTCGAGCTCCTGCAGCTCAAAGGGCGCTGCCTGCCAGGTGCCGCCAGCACCCTGGGGCGGCACCCACTGTTCAAGCCAGGCAACGGCCGCCCCGTCACCGGCCGGCACCAGGGGCTCTCGCCGCCAGCCCAGCAGCTCCAGATGGGCCAGGGCGCAGGGGCTGCAGTCGGGCCCCCGGCAAGCCTCGGCCGGCACGGGCAGCGGCAGGCGGGAGAGGTGCTCGTTGGCAGCCCCATCCCCGCCAGGCGCCGGCAACCGGGTGGCCAGCTGCTCTAGGGCCCTGGCACCCCAGGGGTGGCGGGTGGCCGCCAGCCGGGCGATCGCCATGGCCAGCGGGGCGCTGGGCTCCAGGTCGAAGACCTCCTGCAGCCGCTGCCGAGCCGTCTCCCCGTTTTCTGGCCAGCTGATCAGGGCCCAGTTGCGCAGCAGCTCTGCCAGCTCTGCAGCAAGTTCTGCAGCCAGCCTTGAACCCTTTGCAGGCTCGCTGCAACCCAGCTGTTTTAACGCCCCGCACCAGGTCAATACCCGCAGGCGCAGCTCTAGCAGGGGGTCGGATCCCGCAGGCAAGGTCTGCCACCAGCGGGCGAGAGCCTCCGGCCGCCAGATTGGATCAGCTGCAGCGAGCTGGCTGATGAACCGGTTGGCCAGAGATTGCAGCCTGGCAACGCTGCGGGCGCCGCTGCGGCTGAGATCCACCACCACCCGCCCCTCCAGAGCCTGCCAGGTGGGGTCATTGAGCAGCTCTTCAACCGAGAGATCAACGCCGATACGCGCGCAGCTGCGGCCAACGTTTTCGGCCAGGTGCAGCCAGGTGTGGGCGTCTCCGCCGCTGCGGCTTCCCCAGGCCGTGCGCCACAGATCGAGGGCCAGGTCTGGCTGCCGTTCGTGCCAGGCCTGCCAGCCCGCCCAAGCCCTGGTATTGAAAAGCAGGCTCTGGCGCCTGCCCAGCAGCGGATGGCCTGCCGGCAGCGCCGCCAACCGGCGATTCACCACCCACAGCAGGCCATGGGCCTGATCGGCGGCCTGGCGGCTGGCAGCGCGGCCATGCACCCGATAACCACAGAGAACATGCTCCAGCCAGCCGCCGCGCTCGCCAGCTGCGGCCAGCCGCAGCAATAGGTCCACGTCTTCCGCATGGCGAAGCGATGGATCGAAGCCGCCATGGCGCTCCAGTAGGGGGCGCCGCAACATCCAGGCGCTGGGCAGCACGGCCTTGTGTTCAAAGGCGGCCTCCAGATCAAAGTTTGCCCCTTCCTGCCAGGGGCAGACGTCATGGAGGGGGGTGCCGGCGGCATTCAGGCGCCGCCAGCCACAGAGCAGATGCTGCAGCCCGGAATCGGCGTCGAAGCGAGCGGCCTGCCGGTGGAGTCGACCAGGCAGGGCGATGTCATCGGCATCGAGAAAGGCCACCAGGGGAGAGCGGGCGGCAGCCCAGCCGCTGTTGCGAGCGCTGGCCACCCCCAAGCCCGGCAGACGGATCAGCCGCACGGGCTGGCGATGGCTGGCCGCCCAGTTATCCACCAGGGCGGCCGAGTGGTCCCGGCTGCCATCGTCGACGGCCAGCAATTCCCAGTTGCGCTCCTCCTGA
The DNA here is from genome assembly GCF_024346275.1 of Cyanobium sp. BA20m-p-22. Lineage (NCBI taxonomy): Bacteria > Bacillati > Cyanobacteriota > Cyanophyceae > Synechococcales > Prochlorococcaceae > Cyanobium > Cyanobium sp. BA20m-p-22. The sequence goes on along the minus strand of NZ_JAGQCQ010000051.1, from coordinate 1,546 downwards.
TCGGCGAGGGAGTCGAGGCAGGCCGGTAACCATGCAGCGGCATCCCTGAACGGAATTACTACTGAAATTCGTGTCACAATTGAGGTTAATTAGAAAAGGAGGTGTGGATGGGTCTTCGCACCTGGTTAATTCGATCCCTCGGTGGCCAGGCCGCCGCAACCAAGGCAGCTGCCGCCCCTTCCCTACCCGCCGACTACGCACCTTCCCTGGGCCAGCAACTTGGCCCTGAACAACAGTTTCTCTACGCCGAGGAACTCAACAACCAGGGTCGTCCCGAGCTGGCGGTTGCCTTCTACCGCCAAGCCTATGTGCTACTTCGAGGCAGGCCTGATCAGACAAACATCCAGCTAGCCCTGCCGGATCGAACCTCCGGTCAACCCATACTTGGGCCTACCTTCCCTCAGCAGCCATCCCCGCAGCAGCCCTTCTCGCCGGTGACCCCCAAGCCGACTTTGGGCTCGAGAGAGCGGCTGGTGGCCCTGCGCGAAAAGCTCACCAGCGCCAATGCGGCTGCGGTGGAACAGGAGTTGCGGCAGTTGATCACGGCCGGCAACCGCGGCGCTGATTCCTTTGGCCTGTTCGGGATGTGTCAGCTCCTCCAAAACCGCCCGGAGGAGGCGGTGCGGGCCTTTCGGGAGGCGCTGAAGCTGGATCCAGGCCACTACCGCAGCCTCGTCAATCTGGGTGGCCTGCTGCTCAAGGGCGGCCGGCTGCAGGAAGCGGTGCCCCTACTCGAGAATTCCCTCCAACACACCCGCCAGGGTTCCCCGGAATCCCTGGCGGCGCTCACCAACCTCGCCGTCGCCCATAGCCAGCTGGGCCGCAGCATCGAAGCCGCCCAGCTGGTGCTTCGCATCTTTCGCATCAAGCCCGACCACCTCCAGCCAGACAAATTGGTGACAGCGGCGACATGTTTGGAGGAGATGGGCGACGATCCTGCCGCCATCGAACTGCTCCAGTACCTGCGCAGCCGCCTGCGCGATCCTGGCCTCAACCGTCGCTTGGCTGAAGTGCTGGAGCGTTTTGGCGACTATCAGCAGGCGGCTTTGGTGTATCGCGAACTCGCCGGCAGTGGAACCCCGTGAGCGCCCTGCTTCCGTTCCACCTTCGCAATCTGGGAGCCACGTTGCCGCTACCCGATCCACAGAGCGTGCGCCTGCTGGCCCGCCATGAGCTGCTCAGCGCCTGGTGTCAGCGACGCCTGCTGGAGGAGCTGGCCGGCGTCGACCTGCCGCCGGAGGCAGGCGAAGACCCCTCCTTGCCACCCTTGGAAGACAACCACACCCAGCTGCTGGCCTATGCCCGCCGCTGCGGGTTGGACTCCCTCGACGACCTGGAGACATGGCGCCGCGCCCGCGGCCTCTCCCTACTCGAGCTGGAGCAGCTGGTCGCCTTCGAAAACAGCCTGGCCCGTGCCAGCCACTGGATTTGGAGCCAGGAGGTGCCAGGCCTCTTCCTACAGCGGCGCGGCGATTTCGACCAGGTGGTGCTCACCATGGTGCGGGTGCGCGATCCGGATCTGGCCACCGAGCTCTTCTTCCAGTTG